>JASFSD010000101.1:0-7843 GCA_050114575.1 Gammaproteobacteria bacterium
ATGGTGATCACCATCAGCGTGCCGATCGTCCTGGCGCGCATCATCGTCAATTCCGTGATCTTCGGCTTTGCCGAAGCCCTGCGCTACTCGGCGGCGATAGACAACCCCTCTGCCCTGCTCGCCGCTCCCATCCTCTTCGCCATCGCTTTGCTGACACCGGATCTCAGGCGGAGTGTGCTCGTCCTCGGCGTGATCGGCGCGAGTTTTCTGATTCCGGCCTGGGATGGAAGCCGGCGCTTCCTGAGCGGGATCGGTATCGACCTCAACACCGATTTCCTCGGCATGAAATGGCTTCAGGCGCTGCCGATACTGGCAGTCGGCGTCGGCATGTCGTTGCTGGTTTTCTATCTGCTCTATTCCCGACGCCGCTTCCTGCCCGCGTGGTTCGCGTTCGGGTTCGGGTTTACGCTGTCATTTCTTTGCATCTTCCCGCCTTCGTCCGTATTCGGTTGGGACGAAGCGATAGAGATTCACGAATCGCTGATCAACGCAGCGGACGATACGCTCGACGAGTCACTCGTCGTCGAGCATGGAATGGCGTGTTTTGCCGCGGCGCCACTGGAAGCGAATTCTGCATCGAATCCCCTGGTGATTCAGGCCGGGTGGAACGAGCCCGTCGCCGCGGAAGCCTGTGCCGACCCGGGTTCGCTGACCATCGCGACGGCCGTCTCGAGCAGGGACACGCTGGTGGAGTGGTTTCCCGCCTCCAATGCGATCAGAGACGTGCGCTCCGAATGGCGGGCGGACCCGCTTCGGGTACGCGCGCGCCTGGTTTCGGAATCGAATCCCGAGGGCGTCGAGTTGCGTCGCTCCAGGGTTTTTCAGGGTGATTCGTTCGATCTCGGAACGGGCCGCACCGACTTTTGGCTGATTCCAGGTAAGGCGGCTCATGCGTACGCGCACGACCCGAGCACCCGGCTCGTTATGGATTACGACCTGGCCCTGCTGTCGCCGAATGCCTACGAATTGAAAACGGATGGCGAACAATACGATGTGCCGGAGATCGGGAAATGTCGCGCAACCGTCAGTCAAACTACCAACTCGATCAGGATCGACTGCATCAAAGCCGGTGACAGGCCCGCGCTCGTTTCAGCCGAGCTCGTCGGCGTTCCCGCGACTCGCGTCGACAGCAGACCGAAACCCACCTATGCGCCTGCCTGGCTCGATTCGCTGAGCCGATCCCGTTACGAGCTGGAAATTGGATCACCGAGGCTCGTGGACAGCTCGGTCGTAATGTTGACAGCCTACAGTGCCGAACGGATTCTGCATAAGCGTCTCGAAACCCCGGGAATCCCCGGCGCGCCGCCATCCACTTGTCCTCTGCCGAACAGCGACTCGGACGCCGTCATGACCGTCTCGAGCTGGAGCGACGATTCTCCACACGAAGTCTCATCGATTACGGTGGAGCCCGGCGTTCGCGTAGAGGTTCTCGACTGGCGATCCAACGACGGAGTCGAGAAGCCGGTGCTGTTCGTATTGCCGGGTCTCGGTGGCACAGCCCATTCATACGATGTGCTCGACACGCTCGGTATCGAATCTCCCGTGCTAGTCGGTCACTCGATCGGCGGAGAGGAGTTGAGCTACCTCGGCGCGAACCATCCCGAGCGATTTTCCGGGCTCATCTACCTCGATGCAGCCTACGACAGAACCGTCGCGCAACGCGAAGCGACGACGGCGCAAGTGCTGTTACCGGAGCGGCCGCCGCCGCGGCCCGAGGAGCTTCTGTCCTACGAAGCGCTGCGGCAGTACAGCCTGCGCACCATGGGATCTCTACGGACGATTCCCGAAGGCGAGATGATGGCAATGTACGACCTGAATGCCGGCATGATCAGGCAGAAAGTGGATTGGTCCAGGATGGCCGCAATAGAGATGGGGCTGGTCGCTCCGGACTGCGCGCGCATCCCGCTGCCGGCACTGGGCATCTTCGCTGTGCCGTCGTCACCGGAGTCTCTGATCGAACCCTGGCAGGACGGCACTGATCCCGTCGTCCGTGCTTCCGTCGAACGACGATTCAAGCCGCATCGCATGTATCAGGACGAGCAGATCGCGCGGTTCGAAAACGGGATTGCCGACTCTGAGGTCTTACGAATCGAAGACGGCGATCACTGGATATTCGTATCGCACGAGGATGTCGTAGCTGACGCCATCAGCGACTTTGTAGGTCGGTTGTAAACAACCGGTAGCCGCCATCACGGCGACATTTTCAGACGTGCTTTAGGCAAGAAACGAAAGCAACTCGGCCAGCGTCTCCTCGGGGTGAGTCTCGTGGAATGAGTGCCCTCCCGGCATCGCCTTGCCTGCGACGTTCGAGCCGCGCATTCGCCAGGTAGCCAGCACGTCGTACAACCTGCCCATCGGGGCCTGCTCGCCCCAGAGCACGAGTAGCGGGCACTCGATCATCCTGTGCATGTCCGCTTCGTCGAACTCGAGATCGATCGATGCGGATGCCCGGTAGTCCTCGCACATCGCATGGATCGTCGCCGGATCGGAGAAAGTCCGCTCGTATTCGGCTGCGACGACGGGATGCGGCCCGCTCCGCGGCTGACTGGCCATCTGCTCGGCAATGATGTTCTCCGGAAACGGCTCTGGACGCAGATAGAGAAACCAGTGGAAATAGGCGTCGACGAATTCCTTCTTCAGGCCCTCGTTGTACAGATAATGCGCCGGCACGATATCGATCACGGCGAATTTTTCGACCCGCTCGGCGTGATCGAGCGCCATTCGCCGCATGACGCGTCCGCCGCGATCGTGACCGACGGCTCGAAATGTTTCGAACCCGAAGTGCTGCATGACCTCGACCTGATCCTGGGCCATCGCGCGCTTGGAATAGTTGTAGTGATTCTCGCCGTCTTCGGGTTTGCTGCTGTCCCCGTATCCGCGCAGGTCGGAAGCCACTACGGTGTAATGCCTGGCGAGCTCAGGCGCGCAGGCAAACCAGGATGCATGCGACTGTGGGGCGCCGTGCAGCAGCAGGAGCGGCGGGCCGTCGCCACCGATCACGCAGTTGATCGTCGCCCCGCTCGTCTGAACCTGCTCTGTGCGAAAACCGGGGAAGAGCTCTCGGTCCGCTGCGTCGGATTGCGCCAGGACGGACCTGACTCCGCCGGCCACGCCTGCCGCCGTCAGAGCAGCGGTATGCTTCAGTAATGCACGTCTATTCATTGAGGCACCAACCTCGAGCAGCTTACACAGCGCGACGCGAACACCGAATCCGGCTGCCCCGCTCAGTCCGCAAACTCGGGCTCATGGCGCGCTTCCATCGGCATCAGGGCAGCTTTGATGGTGGCGCCCCAGATCGCGTTGCCGAGATCGTTGAGGTGCAGGTCGTCCGGAACGAAAATGTCCGTCATCACATTGCCGTCACCGTCGAGAAACGGATTCGCGACATCGACGTAGTAAACGAGGGGGTCGGCATCGGCGATCGCACGATAGCCGGCATTGACTTCCTGAGCCACCGGCCAGACGCTCCGTCTGAGGATGCTGGGCTTCACCGACAAGACGTAGATGCGCGTCTCGGGCAGCGCTTCGTGCACACGATCGACGATGGTTTCGAGATCGGCGAGAATCTGAGCATTCGGAATCGGCGTCCGCTGACCGGTGTCGTTGTCACCCTCGTAGATCAGGATTGCGCGCGGCTCGTAAGTCAGCGCCACGCGTTCCAGGTAATGTAAGACGTCGTGCATGACACTGCCGCCGAAACCGCGCGGTATTACGGTGAGCGGTGCTAGCGCCTGCGCGGCCTGATCATTCCAGCGCGCAATACTCGAGCTTCCGGTCAGCACGATGGCGCCGTTCGGTGGCGGTTCGATACGATCCTGCTCTTCGAAAGCGAGAATCGCTTCCTCGAAGCGCTCTGGATCCGGGAGTTGTGCGGCTGCCGGACGAACCAGCACCGAAGCCGCTGCGATGCAAAGCAAGACGATTCGTGAATTCTGCACGCCGCCCCCTTGTTTTTCTCTGGACGAGCCTGGATCTGCTCACCACACTGTGCGTGCCCTGTGCCGTCGCGTCAAGGCGTCAGCCGGATCAGGCCATGGCCGCGAACGGGACGCTAAGACCGTCATCGCTCCCGATGTGGCTGAAGCCTCAGTCGATGTCGCTGTTGACGATCGAATAGAACTGGACGTGATCTTTGGCGGAGACCTCTACATAGAATGTGTAGGTGTCTTCGTCCTCGTCCACGGCGCGCACGTCGTAGCGCACATCCTCTTTCCCGGCAGGCAGCAGGAGCTGCATGCTGTCGCCCGGATAGAGAATCGTGTCCTTGTCGAGCTGATCCACTCCCCACATGTTCGAATCACCCGGTGAGAAGAACAGGTACCAGATTTCGTAATCCGTATCGTTTGCCAGCTCGACCGTCGTGTACGCGAAGTCAGGAGCATCATCCCTCAGGTTTCGGCGCGTCAGGCGAACCTCGGACGGCTTGCCGTCACAGATCTCGTGCCCATAGACGAGATAGGCCCTGTCGTCGGACCCGACGGCATAGATGTCGAAATCATTGCAGCGATCCGGGTAGTGGATGAAGAAGCCGAGGTCATCGTCGTCGTGAAGGACGCGAGTGGAGCCGAGGATGTCGGTGCCCCAGTACTCACTATCCGAGGGCGAAAGAAAGATGAACTGAATATCGTCGCCGGTACGGTTCTCGAAGGTGATCAGATTGAGGTTGTCCGGGTCGACCGCCAGAGTCGGCGAGCTGAGCAAGGAAAGACTGAGACCCGCGAGCGCAAGTTTTCGTGACAGCGTGTTCATATCCGGTAACCGGTGAGTGCTTGTGAAGAAGAGCCGAGGGATAGAGCCCCGGAGCAGATGACTAAGTTACGCATTCCTGTAAGGGTTGCTGTGACTTCCAGCTCAGATTCGTGACGGCACACGAAGACGTCTCGAGAATCGACAAGATCATGCCGCGCGCAAAGCAGGAATGACGGGCCGGCTTGCAGACCTCAATATTCGAAAAATACTGAAAATGGAACTCTAAAATTCGATTATTTAGCACTTACGCGTCCGCTACAGTTCCCAGTGTTCGGTTCAATCTCGAATGAGGGACGCCCAAATGCAGGTATTTCTGGAGTCTTCGAGCGTCGTGCTGCCGCGAAATGAAAGTCAGGTGCTGACGACCCACTTTCGAACTTCTTTCGAGCGCTTTGCGAGTCGCATACAAAGCCTGAGCGTCAGCCTGAAAGACGTCAACGGCCCCCGCGGCGGACGTGACAAGATTTGCATGATCCGAGTCGAGCTTGCGAAGGGTGGTCAAATCATTGTGCGCGAGCGCAGTTCCAAGCTGCGGCGCGCGATCACCAAGTCGATTCGTCGCGCGAGAGCACTGATCGCCCACGAGCTCAAACGCCGCGACCGCCACTACGCTCGACCCCCAGTGCTCAACTCTGCGGAGGCACTTCGATGAAATCTCGTACGAATTCTATGTCCGGCGCAGCTGCCGTTCGGCATATCACTTGCGGCGTGCTGGCTTTGGCCACGCTCTTGGGCCTCATGTTGGCCCAACCGTCCTGGGGACAAGTTCGCTCGACAATGAGCGACGACGTCCGCGGAGTAACCTTCCACAGCATCGAGATCAGTGACGACGAGATCAATGACCTCGAGGTTCTCGACGGCACATTCTCACCCAGCGATCGTCTTGTGGTCGGGCTCAGCGCGATGTTGTTCGACGGCTCTGGCAAGATCTCGAACCATATCGTGTGGATTCGGCATGAGGGCCGTAAGTGGCTCGACTACGGCCTGATGTCTCCGGTCGAGATCGTCGCTGATGGCTGGAGTGTTCCCATTGAGGCCCTGCGCTCGCCTCAGTCGTTTATCGGTGCCGGCGGCCGCATGATCGAAAAACTGGAGTTCCTCGTAGACTCGGCCCATTTCGACCGGCTCGTTTCCGCCGATGAAATCACAGTGCTCGTGCGTTCCGAGACGGGGAATATCGACAAGGTCCTGTCGGAACAGGAGGTTCAACTGATGCGTGAATTCCTCGATGAGATCCCGCGATCGACATGAACACGGCTACACATGAACACGGCTACACATGAACACGGCTACACATGAACACGGCTACACATGAACACGGCTACGAAAAAGGTCGCAAGAATGCGTGGAGTGAAACGCAGACTCGACGCATTCGCCGAGACCGTGTATGCGGAATTCTGCGTCAGCACGCCGGTTCCGCTTCAGGAGATTCTCAACCGCTTCATCAAAGAATTCGAACAGGGCGACAGCGAGGCCACCGGCTCGGCGCGGGACATCGTCTATCCGGCATTGCGGAGGCGCTACGCGTCGGACGTGCAACGGGAGTAGACTTAGTCGGCGAACTCGCATGCGTCATCTCAACTATAACCACTTGCTCTACTTCTGGACCGTTTCGCGGGAAGGCAGCATTACGAGTGCATCGGAGTCTCTGCATCTGACGCCGCAGACGGTCAGTGCGCAGATCAAGCTGCTCGAGAAATCGATCGGACAACCCCTGTTCAAGAGAGCTGGACGCGGGTTGGTGCTGACGGACACGGGGCGTATCGTTCAAGAATACGCCGATGAGATCTTCTCGGCGGGCATCGAACTTGCCCAGCACATTACCGGCGACGACGCCTATCGCTCGCAGTCACTGAGAGTTGGCATCGTCAACTCGATCCCGAAACTCATCGCATATCGCATTCTCGAGCCAGCGCTCGACGGCTCGCCATCGGTCCGGATCACGTGTCAGGAAGCAAGCCTGGACCAGTTGCTCGGCGACCTTGCGATTCACAGGCTCGATCTGGTCGTTTCGGATCATGCCGTTCCCGTAGGCCTGAACATAAGGGCATTCAATCATCGGCTAGGAACCAGCGCGATCGGATTTTTTGCTTCCAGGAGCATCGCAAAAAAGTACGCCGGGAATTTCCCAGCGTCATTGCACGAAGCCCCCGTCCTGCTCCCCGTGCTGACTAACCCGCTCCGGCGTAGCCTGAATGATTGGTTTCAGCTGATGGAGGTTCAGCCCAACGTCATCGCGGAATTCGACGACAGTGCTCTGCTCAAGGCTTTCGGCGAAGCGGGGACCGGGTTGTTTCCGGCGCCCGTGGCAATCAGAGCTGAAATCGAAAAGATGTACCATGCGCGCTGCATCGGTCAGATCGACTCCGTGCAGGAGTCGTATTTCGCGATTTCACCGGAGCGAAAACTCAAACATCCGGCAGTGCTCAGGATTACGGAGGTTGCTCGCAGCGCCTTGCTCGAGCACTAGAGACAGCGGAGCATTCCCATAGACCCTGTCATTCTCTTCTTCGCGCTCGGCCTCATAGCTGGCCTGGCGCGTTCCGACCTCCGGCTGCCGGGGCCGATATATGCTTTCGTCAGCAGCATCCTTATGCTGTCGATTGGCCTGAAGGGGGGCGTGGAGCTGGCCAAACAGCCGTTCCTTTCCCTGTTGCCACAGATGATCACAGTCGTCCTGGCCGGAGTTCTTATTCCACTCATCGCTTTTCCTGTCCTGCGAGGCATCGGTCGGTTCAGCCGGGCTGACTCTGCATCCATCGCCGCACATTATGGCTCGGTCAGCGTGGGAACCTACGCGGTTGCAGCAGCGTATTTCACATCGAGACAGATTGCCTTCGAAGAACACATGCCACTACTGCTCGTGATGCTGGAAATCCCGGCAATCGTCGTTGGGATCCTGCTGGCACGAGGCTTGTCGACCGACACGCGCTGGGCCGTGGTCATGCATGAAGTATTCATGGGCAAAGGCATCGTGTTGCTCGTCGGGGGGCTCTTGATAGGCTCGGCTGCCGGCCCCGAGGGCATCGTGCCGATCGAGCCGCTGTTCTTCGGATTGTTTCAGGGAATTCTTGCGATTTTTCTGCTGGAAATG
>JASFSD010000102.1:0-7817 GCA_050114575.1 Gammaproteobacteria bacterium
GCCTTGAGAAGCACATTTACGATCCGCAGAACGGGTTGCCGGGCAACGTCAACCTGCTGCAGGCCAAGCCACCGTCCTACCTCGATGTCCCGCCGATGATGCAGACGGCGGCCGTCGAGATCGAGGATCCCGATAACCCGATAGGGGCGAAGGGTATCGGCGAGCCGGTGCAGGGCTGCGCCGCGGCCGCGCTGCTCTGCGCGATCTCCGAGGCGCTCGGCGGGCATGTGTTCAACCGCGTTCCGGTCATGCCCGACATGATCGTCAACGCCGCGGCCGGCCGCGACCCGTCGCACGGGCCGCTGCAGGTGAACACGGCTTAGTGCTAATGCGATCCCGGCAACAACAGCTTCCAACGGAGTCCTTCTGATGTCCGACAAGCAAGACGACCAAAGTCAGGCTCACTATCCGGAGCCGAGCTACGACGATCCGGGCAGCTCGATTTCGAGCGTGCGGGCGTCGCGGCGCCAATTCATCAAGGGCGTGATTGCATCGGGCGCGGCCGTAACCGGCGCCGGCGCTCTGATCAGCTGCTCGTCCGGCGGCGGCGACGTCAGCGTCGGCGGCGTCGAGCGCATGGTCAGGCTCATGGTCAACGGTGTCGAACGAACGGTCGACGTCCTGCCGAACGAGACGCTGGCGATGACCCTGCGTTACAAGCTGAATCTCACGGGTACCAAGCTCGGCTGCGATCGCGGCGAGTGCGGCGCCTGCACGGTACTCGTCGACGACGTTGCGAGCTACAGCTGCTCGATGCTGACGCACTCGGTGCGTAATCAGGCGATCATGACCGTCGAGGGCCTCCAGGCGGCTGACGGCACGCTGCATCCGGTGCAGCAGGCGATGATCGACGAGCTAGGGCCGCAGTGCGGCTTCTGCACGCCGGGTCAGATCATGAGCGCGGTCGCGTTACTCCGGGTCAACCCGAATCCGACCCGAGACCAGGTTCGCATGGCGCTGTCGGGCAACCTGTGCCGCTGTGGGGCCTACGACAATTACACGAACGCCGTAATGCGCGCGGCGCAGAGCGCGGCGTAAACACTTAGAGGGGAGCAGACTCGTGTCCAAAGACATGATGGCAGCATTTGAGCTTTATCAACCGGATTCGGTCGACGGAGCGATCGACCTGCTGCGTGACGCCGGCGATGCGGGCTGGGCCCTCGCTGGCGGCAACGACAGCCTCGACTGGTTCAAGGATCGGATCAAAAGGCCTTCGTCCGTCGTCGATCTCAAAGGTCTCGACGAGCTGCGCGGCATTCGCGAGCTGCCTGACGGTGGCATCGAGATCGGCGCGCTGACGACTCTGACCGAAATCGAAAACAGTGCCCTGGTGCGCGATCGCTATGGTCTTCTGGCCGACTCTGCCGGCCGGGTCGCGTCGCCGCAGATTCGGAACGTCGGAACCTTAGGCGGCAACCTCTGCCAGGATGCGCGCTGCTGGTATTACCGCTACGGCGTCGACTGCTATCGGGCCGGCGGTGACACCTGTTACGCCGACACGCCGCAGGGACAGAATCGCGAGCACTGCCTCTGGGGCGCCGACCGATGTGTTGCCGTCTCGCCGTCCGACACGGCACCGGCGATGGTGGCGCTCGATGCGCGCATGGTCATCCGCAACGCCGGCGGTGATCGCGAAGTCCCGGCCGAGGACTTTTTCATTGGGCCCGATATCGATATCGAGCGAATGACCGTGCTCGAGCCGGGCGAGATCCTGACGGCGGTCCGCCTTCCGGGCGAGTGGGCGGGCAGCCGCTTCTACTTCGAGAAGGTGGCGGATCGGAATACCTGGGACTTTGCGCTCGTCAGCATCGCTGCGGCCATGAAGGTGAGCGGCAACACGATCGACAGCGTCCGTATGGTGGCCGGCGCCGTGCAGTGTGTCCCGCGTCGTCTGGAAGCTGTCGAGAATGCGGCGACCGGGCAACCCAAGAACGATGCGACGGCTCAAGTCGCCGGGCAGGTTGCCGTGCGTGGTGCGACGCCCTTGAACTTCAATCATTTCAAGGTCCCGTTGCTGCAGAATCTAGTGACCCGCGCAATTCGGGACGCCTGACGAGCACCCGACGGCCGTATCGTTGGAAGTATTACGCTTCGGTCGCGACGTTTACGGTCGAGAAAGTCTCGAGGGCGTGTCGTGGGATCTCATCCCGGTTTTCTTTGCCCTCGGGCTCGCCGTGATCGTCGTGCATGCGGTTTACCGCCGGTGGTTCGCGCCGCGAGCCGATTCGAAATAGCGCCATGCCCGACAGGATCGTCCGGCATGCGGGTCCAGACCGCCTGATTCATTGGGTTATCGCCGCGAGCGTGCTGATTCTGCTCGCGACGGCCTTCCTCCCTATCCTCGGCATCGAATTCGCCTGGGTCACTATTCACTGGTCGACTGGCCTGGTTCTGATCCTTGCCGTGGTTCTGCACATCGTTCGATCCTTGCTGGCCAAGCCCCTCGGATCCGTCTGGATCGGTGTGCGCGATATCAGGGATGCCTTCCAGGCCGCGAAGGTGAGCTTGCGTTTGAATGCCGGCCCGATGCCCCGGGCCGGCAAATTTTCGTTCGCGCAGAAGCTGATCCATGCCGCATTCGCCGTCGTCGTCATCGGCGCGAGCGTGACGGGCGGGATGATGATGGTGAAAATCGACACACCATGGTGGGAGCGAAACCCGTACTGGCTGTCCGACGAGGCATGGGGTGTGGTTTATGTGGTTCATGGTCTATCGGCCCTGATGCTGATCACCATGGTCATGACCCATGTCTACTTTGCGCTGCGCCCTGAAAAGGCGATGTTCCTGCGCTCCATGGTGCGCGGCTGGATTACGCGGGGTGAGTACGAGACCATGCACGATCCCCAGCGCTGGCAGGTGAAAGAATGAGCGATTCGTCGCTGCAGAACGAGCTGACGGAGTCTATCGACACGATCGAGAGCGGCTACGAGTTTCTGCTGGCCTATGCGGCCCAGGGTCGGCACACCGACAGGGATGCGACGGGTGGTCAGAGCCCGCGCGAGCGGCTTCAGGCAATGGCCGAGGCGATGGACCGGCTGCCGACGGTCGCAAGGGCGATGGCGAGCTCCGTGCACGGCAATGATTCAGTGACTTTCGACGCGTTCCTCGATGCGCTGGAACGCGACGCGGCGGTCTCCGTCGCGGCCGTGCGCCTCGTTCTGAGCAAGCGTGACCTGAGCTCGCAGATCGTCGACAACCTCAATGCCTCGATCCATTTGCGCGCGCTCCTGACCGATATCTTTCTGATCGACGAGGCCTTCAAGGGCTGACGATACGGCCGGCGCGACTTGCGGCCGCGTCGGCGATTTGTTTATGCTCCCCGCCGTCACGGCGCGCACATTACTCACAAAGGGTTAAGCATGAAGACTGCCTCGAGATTTCTGGGACGAACGACTCTGGTTTTCGGATTCATGGCACTCGCTGCCTGTGCGGGCGGGGGCCCGAGCTACGACCCGGATTCTCCCGAGGGCGAGGCGTATGAGTTCCGGCACGCCGTGATGCACCTCGCCGGTGTGCGCATGGAGTTCATCAACAACATGGCCAGAGAGCAGATCCCGCTCGATGAGGCCGCGTTCGTCAAGGCGGCAACCGATCTTGCCGTGCTGACGGCCATGATGCCGGAGGGATACGAGAACGATGTCCTGGTGGCAGAGAGCCTCTCCGAGCCCGCGATCTGGGAAAATATGGATGACTTCGATGCGCGCATGAATAACGCCATCGAGGCGACGGCGGCGCTCGCCGAAGCCGCTCAGTCCGGCGGGTTTGCTGCCGCGCAGCCGCTGGTGGTCACGTCACCGACAACCTCGTCCAACTGCAGCAGCTGCCACAACGCTTATCGCCGTTCGGACGACGATTAGTCCCGTACCGCAGGCTGCGACTACTGCAAGGTGCCGATGCGCTGAAACGAGGCGCGATCGTCTGATTTGACGACTTTGTCGATCTGCTCCTCGTCCCGAAGGACGGCCAGTGGCACGTCGACACCCGCCTCGCCCATGCGCCAGACCCGGCGAAACATGTTGGCGAGCCCGCTGACCGGCTGATCGTTCACGCTCAGAATGACATCGCCGGGCTTGAGGCCGGCGCGGTCGGCCGGGCAGTCCCGGTAAATCCCGACGATCGTCAGCTGTTCGTCCTGGTCCTCGTGTACGAGCATGCCGAGCCACGGTCTCGGTGGCGCGCGGCGGCGCCCGTACTGGCACATGTCGTCGATGATCGGCGGCAGCAGGTCGATTGGAACGAACATGTTGACCGTTTCGGTCGAGTCGTTGGTCTCGAATCCCTGAATGACGAGCGAACCGAGACCGCAGAGCCTGCCCTGGCGATCGATGAGTGCGGCGCCCGACCAGTTGTCGAAAGCCGGCGCCGTGAATATGGCTTCTTCGAGCAGGTATTCCCAGCGACCGGCAAATTCCTGCTTGGCGACGACGAATGCCTCGATCGCCTCGTAGTCGGGACCGGCTCCTGCCACCGTCACGCGGTTGCCGACCTTGAGCGGCTGCACGCTGCCCAGAGGCGCGACCGGACCCGTTAGCGGCATCGAGGGTTTCACGAGCCCGAAGCCGCTGTCGAAGTCGTAGCCGACGACGAAACCGGGCACCATGTCGCCCGCGCTCGACCCGATCCACACCGATTCCGCCTCGTGCACGACGTAGCCGATTGTCACGATGAGGCCGTCTTCGCGGATCCGTGCGCCGTGGCCGGTTCGCTCGGTTCCGAGCAGGCCGGCGCTCATGGCATCGTCGGGAACCAGGGTCTTTATCGAGACCATGGCTTCTGCCAGCGGATTTTCGATGTTCGTTCTCATGGCCGAGCTGAAAGATATAGCATACCGGACGATTCAGCGCCGCAGGATCGCCCACCAGCGCGCAATATTGAGCAGGCTTTGCAGAGCTTGTGAAACATAAGTCAGGGCCGCTGCGGTCAGCAGCTTGCGCGCTCGCGGGATATCTTCCCGGCGCAGGATTCCGTGCTCGTGAATCAACGGCAAAGCACGGCCGAAGCTGGCGTCGAATTCCGTCGGCAGCGTCAGCGCATGCACGACGATGCCCGTGGCGAGAGTACCGAATCCCGCCACGAAAGCGAGCACGCCGACGATGCGGGCCGGCGTCAGGGCCACGAACGGCGCCAGCATCAGCATGCCCGCTCCGACCTTCTCGATCGGTCCGACCCAGCGGACCAGCCGGGTCCGCCAGCGCAACGGCTGGAAACCTCTGGCATCCTGGATCGCGTGGCCGACTTCGTGCGCCGCAACCGTCAATGCCGTCAGCGAGCGGCCAGTGAAATTCTCGGCCGACAGCCGCACGGCCTTGTCGATCGGGTCGTAATGGTCACCCCGATCGGTGGCCTCGGTTTGGACATGCCTGAGACCCTGGGCATCGAGCAGCGCTCGCGCGGTCTCGCCTCCGGTTCGGTCATAGCGGTCGCGCGGCAGATGATAGCGACGCATCACTGCCCCGACCCAGAGGCCCGGGCCGATGATGATTGCGAGCACCAGCAGAACGAACAGCACGATATGCATCGGCTAAGGATACCCGTCCCGGCATGCGCTCGATCAAGCCAAATTGCTTAACGTGTTATGCTCATTGCTGCCATGGCTCGGATCAGACACTTCAGCGAATCGTTGCCGATGCTGTTACTGCGGGCCAGGGAAACTGCGATGTGTCATTTTCGGCCGATTCTTCTTTCTCACGGCATCACGGAGCAGCAATGGCGAGCCCTGCGTGCTCTCCACGAGCGCGGCGAATTGACGGCGGCAGGACTCGCCTCCGAATGCGCCATACTGGCGCCGAGCATGACTCGGATCATTCGGTACCTGTCTGGCGAGGGTCTCGTGCTGGCCCGTCGATCGAAAAACGATCAACGCGAGTTGAGACTCAGAATCTCGGCCAAGGGACGGCGTCTGGTCGATCTGATCGGCCCCGAGATCGAGGCGGCTTATGCCAATATCCGCGAACAGATGGAGCCAGAGCACATGGCCGGCCTCTATCGTGAGCTCGCTCGCTTCATCGAGCGCGTGGACGCGCCCGGCACAGGTTAGGCGCTGCCGTCTACGACTTCGTCCTCGACCCGGTTCTCGAGTGTTCCGAGCTCGGGCACGTTGACGGTGACCACGTCTCCGGCGCGCAGATATCGCGGCGGATCGAAGCGTGCGCCGGCTCCCGTCGGCGTGCCGGTCGCGATAATGTCGCCGGGGTTCAGCGGCATGAAGGTCGACAGGTAATTGATCAGAAAGTCGAACGGAAAGATCAGGTTGGCAGTGGTGTCGTCCTGTCGGAGGTCGCCGTTGACCCGAGTCGTCAAGTGCAGCCGTGCCTCGCTGCCGATTTCCTCGGTCGTCTGAATCCAGGGTCCCCAGCTGCCCGAGCGCTCGAAGTTCTTGCCCTGAGTGACGTTGAACTTGGCGTGACGCAGCCAGTCACGCACCGAGCCTTCGTTCATCAATGACAGGCCGGCAACATGGCTCCATGCCGCCTCGCGCGCAATGCGCCGACCGTGCTTGCCCACGACGATTACGATTTCGCCCTCGTAGTCGAGCTGCGCGGATTCCGGCGGACGCATGATGGGCTGCCCATGCCCGACCAGGCTTTCGGGTGTGCGCATGAAGACGCTCGGGTACTTCGGCGCATCGGCACCGTCGCGGTATTCGGCGTTGCGGTTCATGTAGTTGACGCCGATGCAGATGATCTTGCCCGGTCGGCTCAGCGGAGGCAGAAATTCGATGTCGTCGACGGTGTAATCGACATGGCCCGAGTCTGCGAGCTCGCGGGCACGTTCGATCTCACCGTTCGCGATGAGGGCGTCGAGCGATGGCAGATCGCGGCCGAGTCGCGCGGAAAGGTCGAGCACGCCGCGATCGTCTATCCGGCCGAAGTGCTCGTTATCATCGACGCGGAATCTTACGAGGCGCACAGGGAATCCGTCCCGGTCAGCTCAAGAGCCCGGCGCGCTCGAGCACGGCATCCAGCCGACGCTCGAGCTCTTCGGTTGCCGGCACCATGGGCAGACGGTGCTCGTTCGATTCGATCAGCCCGAGCCGCTTCATCATGTACTTGATCGGAATCGGGTTGGTGTCGAAGAAGACGGCCTGGTTGATCTCGAGCAGGTCCTGGTGGAGCCTGCGTGCCGTGAGCAGATCGTTGCCGTCCACCGATTCGCAGAGCTGCGCAAGCTCGCCGGGCAGCACGTTACCGACTGCATTCATCAGGCCGACGGCGCCGATCGCCATCATCGGAAAGCTGAGCTCCTCGAGCCCGACGAAAATCCTGAAATCGGGCCCGAATTCGGCGAGGCAGGCCGAGGCAAAGCCGAGATCGTTGACGGCATGCTTGATCCCGACGAAAGTCGGGGATTGCTGTTTGAGCTCGCGCAGCGTGTCCAGTGTGACGCCGACGGCCGTGCGCCCGGGAATGTGATAGACCATCCACGGAATGTCGATCGATCGGGTCAGCTCGAGGTAGTACTCCACGAGGCCTCGCTGCGGCGGACGAACGTAGTAAGGGGTCACGATCAGCAGCGCATCGACGCCGGCTGCGACCGCATGCTCGGTCAACGCGCGCGTCTCGGCCAGCGACTGCGAGCCGGTCGCAGCCACGACCGGCAGCCGCCCGTGCAGCGTCTCGGTTGCGAGTGTGACGAGCCGGTTCCGTTCGTCGATCGTCAGCGTCGAAGGTTCGGATGTCGTGCCGTTGATCAGAACGCCGTGGGATCTCTGGTTGGTCTGATGCTCGAGCAGTTGCTCGAAACAATCGTAATCGACCTCGCCGTCGCGAAACGGAGTAATGAGCGGGGGTATGGAGCCCTTCAGGTTACATTCGAGC
>JASFSD010000103.1:0-7801 GCA_050114575.1 Gammaproteobacteria bacterium
CGAAAAGGGCTCTGACCCCTCTGTAGGACCCGTCTTTTCGGGCTAGCCGCGTTCGTTGATTCGTACGCCGTCCTGTACCCGGTCGCTCGGGTGCATGATGACGTGCTCACCTGCTTCGATGCCCTCGATGACTTCCGCCTGCAGGTCGCTGCGACGGCCGATCGTGACATGCCGAAGTTCAGCACGGCCATTTTTCGCGACAAAGACGGCCCACTGGGCGCCGTCCCGGAAGAGCGCGAGCGCGGGCACTGTCAATGTATCTTCCGCCTCCCAGAGGACGATGCCGACGTCGACCTGGTAGCCGTGTGCGAGCCTCGACCACTCGTCGCGCGGGCTCGTCAGGTCGATGACGACATTGACCCGCTGCTCTTCGATGCCGAGCGCCGAAATCTTCGTGAAGCCGAAGGGCTCGACGACGCGCACGCGGCCTTCAAGTGTGGTGTTTCCGCCCCAGCGCTCAATGATGACGCGCTGACCGGGCTCCACCTGGACCGCGTCGGATGACAACAGGTCGGCCACGATTTCGAGCTCCCGCGGATTGCCGATCTCGACGAGGGGGTCGCCTGCTGCAACGACGGCTTCGCTCTGCTGAATGATCTGCAGGATTCGCCCGTCTACGGGAGCGCGCAGCACGACACAGGCGCAGCTGCCCGTCTCGACCCGCGTCTCGGCCGGCGACAAGAGCATCGCCCGCGCCCGCTCGAGCTCGAACACCCGAACGTCGAGCGCTGCCTGCGCCGTCGCGAGCGCTGCCCGCCGAGTCCTGAAGCTGCGCTCTGCGGCGTCGAGATCACGCACGGAAATCGTGCCGCTCTGAATCAGCTCAACGGCGCGATCGTGCTCACGGCGGGCAAACTCGAGCTCGGCCTCGGCCTGCTCGACCTCGGCGCGCGCCAGCGCTTCTGCCGATTCCGCAGCACGCACGTCGGCCTCAGCCTGCGCTTCGCTGCGCGGATCGAGGAACGCGGGGTCGATCGGCTCGATTTCGGCGACGGCCGTCTCGCCCGCGGTCACCGGGTCGCCGACGTGCAACTCGATTCGATGCATGCGCCCGGCCACCGATGCAGACAACACATAAATGTCGTGGACCCGGGTTTGACCTTCCTCGTCTACGGTAACGACGAGATTGCCGCGACCGACCTCGGCGATATCGACGACCACGGGCCGTGGCCGAAAAGCGAATACGAGGCCCGCGCTTACGAGCGCCGTCAGCGTGCCCCAGAACGCCAGTCTCCTCAGTGTCACGTTCACGTTTCTATTCCCTGGTCTTGAGTACACGTATCAAATCGAGCGCCGCAATACGCCGGCGCGCGAGCGCGGCAGACGCGGTCGTTGCCAGCAGGGCGAACAAGATAGCCCAGCCATAGGTCGAAGGCGAAATGGCGAAGGCCATTCTGTACAGCTCAGTATCGAATGCTTTCGCCATGACGAAAGACAGCCAGTATCCGACGATGCACCCGGCAGGCAGCGCGATGACGATCAAGACCGCAACTTCGCCGAGCAGGATGTAGGAGATCTCACCTCTGGTGAATCCGAGCACGCGGAGCGTCGCGAGTTCCCGCCCGCGCTCGGACAGGGCGATCCGCGCACTGTTGTAGGTAACGCCAAATCCCAATGCACAGGCGAACGCGGTGAATACGGTGATATAGACGAGCGTGCTCTCGCCTACCGTTTTGAAAAACGCATCGATCGCAGCCTGCCGTAACATGATCGCGCTGACCTCGGGCGTCTCTTTGAGCTCTGCAAAGAGCGCAGCTTCAGCGCTCGTGTCGACGAGCAGATCGACGTACTGAGCTGACGGCCGGACTTCCAGCCAGCGATTCAGCGCGTCGAGGTCCATGTACGCCGGCATCGCGATCGTCGCTTCGAAAACGGCAGCAACCGGAATCGGTCCCGACGGTCTGCGCCCTTCGAGCACGTCGACCCACACTTCGTCGCCAATGCCGACGCCGAGTTTCTCGGCGAGGTAGGTGCCGAGGGCGAGGCCGGCCGGCGGTACGTCAATACTGCTGCCGCTGGCCTCGTCGTAAATCGGCTGCAGCTGATTCGTCGCCGCCTTGCCGATAATGCCACCGCGGTGGCGTCTGGACCCTACCGACAGGTCCGCCGCGACCGTTCGCCACGGCTCTGCCATCAGCACGCCTGGCATGTGTTCGAACTCGCGCACGACATCCATCGATTGCGCTTCGGTGAGCCCGATGCTCATCGTCTGATGTTGGGCCTCGAAGAAATAGCTCTGCCCCATGTAGTCGATCGTGTCGTTCCACTGCAGCGCCATGATCAGGAGCCCGACCGCCATCGCGACTCCCGCCGAAGTCAGTGCGGCACGCACTGGCCAACGGGCGATCTGCCGTAGTGCGATTCGGGTCGGCTGGTCGAGCCATCCGGTCAGTCGCATGTCGGACAAGCGGCTGCGCCGGTAGATCGTGGGTGCGGGAGGCCGCATGGCCTCGGCGGGAGGCAGCCTGACGGCGCTTCGGACGGCGCCGATCGCGCCCGCGATGGTGGTGGCAATACTGATAGCCCCTCCTATCACGAAGGCATCCGGGCTGGGCCGGTAGATCAGCAGCGGAAACCTGAAGAGGTCCGCGTAGAGCTCAGTCGTGTAGCGCCCGAATAATCCACCCAGCACCCAGCCAACGAGGCAGCCGACGATAGCAATCGCGATAACAAACTTGATGTAGTGCCAGGCGATTTCCACGTTCGTGTAGCCGAAAGCCTTCAGCAACCCGATTTCGCTGCGCTCGGTTGCGATCAGTCGGGTCAGGACCATGTAGGTCAGAAATGCGGCGACCATGAGAAATATCACGGGGAGAATTCTCGAGGTCGATCGAAGCTGAGCTATCTCGTTCATGACGAACCAGTTGGACAGCTGGTCGGCGCGAGGAATGGCGCTCACGCCGCCGTAAGGCTCGAGCAGGCGATCGATTGCCGCCATGACGGGTTCGGGCGCAGCACCCCGCAAGAGCGAAATCGTCAGATCGTTGAATGAGTTCTCCAGATCGAATGCGGACTCGAGTGCGTCGCGGCCCATCCAGATGATCCCGAATCGGAGATCGTCGGGCAGCAGTGCGCCCGGGCCGAGCGCATGCACGAACTCGGGCGACAGCGCCGTGCCGACGATCGTGAGCTCGCGCTTGTGCCCGTTGATGACGGCCTGGAACCGGTCGCCGGGCTCCATATCGTGCGACTCGGCAAACCGTTCATTGACGATGACTTCTTGATGGCGGTCGGGCTCGATCCAGCGGCCACTGCGCAGGGCAAGCTGATTCAGACTGGGCTGGCCGGTCGCCGGAATCGAGCTCAGCCGGCCGATTGCGGGTTCCGCGAATCCCTCGATGTCCAGCGTCGCATGACGGACAATGCGTGTCTGTACAGTCTGAATGCCCGGGATCTCGGCTATTCGTGCTTCGACGTGCTGGGGCACTCGCGTTGCGACAGCGAAAACGTCCGCGAAGCCGTATCGATCGTAATAAGCTTCTGTCGTCTCGCTCAGAGCTTCGAGCGTCGACAGCGACATGATCAGCACCCCGACACCCGAGCCAATCACCATGGCAACCGCCAGCACCTGACCACGAAGCCGCCAGAGCTCCCGGACCAGCTTGTGGTCGAGCGCGCTCACGATTTACCACTGAAGATCGCGAGGCGATCGGCGTTCGTCGTTGACTTCGACCGCTGCGATCCGACCGTCTGCGATGTGCACGACGCGGTCGGCCATGCCGGCAACGACCCTGTTGTGCGTGATAACGGCCGTGCTCGTGCCGAGCTCGCGGTTGACGTGCTCGATGGCTTCGAGAACCAGGATTCCGGTCCTGCTGTCCAGCGCGCCGGTCGGCTCGTCGCACAACAGTATTTCCGGTTGCTTGGCTATTGCGCGCGCGATCGCCACTCGCTGCTGCTCTCCTCCGGAGAGTTGAGCCGGGAAGTGGTCCATGCGTTCCTCGAGCCCAACCAGGCTCAATGCGTCTTCGGGGCGCAACGGATTCTCTGCGATTTCTGTCACGAGAGCGACGTTCTCCTTTGCCGTCAGGCTCGGGATCAGGTTGTAGAACTGAAACACGAAACCGACATGCTCGCGCCGAAATGCGGTCAGGGCGCTCTCGTCCGCTCCCGTGAGCTCGTGGTCGCGAAATCGAATTGTCCCGGCCGTCGGTGTGTCGAGGCCGCCGAGGATGTTGAGCAGGGTGGACTTGCCGCTGCCGGAAGGCCCGAGCAGCACGACCAACTCTCCAGGCCGCAGCTCGAAGCTGGCGCCCGACAAAGCATGAATCTCGACTTCGCCGGATCGATAGATCTTGGTCAGATCAGTAGCGATGAGGCCGCCCTGATCGAGACTTGCCGACGCCGACTGCATCCTTGCTGCGTCGCCTCAGCGCAGGCGTTCTGCGATCCCGCCCAGCGTCTCGATCAACGCGTCGAAGCGCATTACCGTCGCGGCATCTTGCGACGTGGTGCTCAGTGAGGCGGCGAGCGATTCCAAGCGCGTGGCGAGCTCGGGGTCCTGGCGCTCATCCTCGAGCCTCGATGCCGCCCGGCGCAACGCCTGGTTGAGGTCCGACCGCGTAGATCTCGGCAGCGCATCGTCGCGCTCGAGCTGATCGACGTAGGCACGCGCCACGACCGGCACGGCCGGCCAGGTCACCGGATACTGCTGCTGCGGGTTGAAGACGGCGCCGTAGTCGGCAAGGGCCGCCGCGGCGATTTCGTTGTCGCTCAAATAATCACTGTCAGTCAGCTCGAACACGTCGAGGCCTCGCGTGATCTCGGTCCCGTAGATTCTGCCGTGGTACCAGTAAGCGGACCAGAAGCCACCGGTAATCATGATGTCTTCGTCGATCGGTCCGCGGTCGAAGAACGCGATCTCGATCGGGTTGGCCGAGTCCGTGAAATCCACGACCGAGATGCCGCCCTGGTACCAGGCCTGGACGAAGATGTCGCGGCCCGGCACCGGAATGATCGCGCCGTTGTGCGCTACGCAGTTCTCTTTGTCGGTCTGCGGCGCCGGCATCTTGAAGTAGCCTCTGAACTCGAGCCTGCCGTCCACGATGTCGTAGATCGCGTCGGCACCCCAGTTCAGCGGGTCCTGCACCCGGCAGCGCGGCCGTCCGCCGCCGCCCCACTCGTCGGTAAACAACACCTTGGTGCCGTCGTTGTTGAAGGTTGCCGAGTGCCAGTAGGCGAAGCCCTCGTCGATGACGGCATCCATGCGCACCGGGTTCAAGGGGTCCGTGATGTCGAACAGGATGCCGTTACCCGAGCAGGCGCCGCCGGCGATGTTCTTCGCCGGGAACACGGTGATGTCGTGGCACTGGTCGGTGATGTTCGTCTGCTGCGTGTCATCGCCGTGATCGCCGCCGCGCCAGAGCCCGGCGAGTATGCCGCGCTCGAGATCGGCGAACACGGTTGGGCTCGAAACGATGCGGGCGGCCGCCGGGTTGTCGACCGGGATCTCGATGACGTCGATGCGGAACAGCGCCGTGCGGTCGTCGCCGGCGACATTGCCGATGCAGCCTTCGAGCTCTTCCTGGTCACGGACACGGGAGGTGCCCGAGTTGTAGACGATGATCCGGCCGTCCGGCTCGGGTCCTGAGACCACGGAATGCGTGTGCGAGCCGCGGCAGGTCTGCACGGCGCCGACCTGCACCGGCCGGCTCAAGTCGCTGATGTCGAATATTCGTATGCCGCGGAAGCGGTCGTTGCTGACGTCCTCGGAAATGCCCTGTCGGCCGCAGTCGAGCCGGCCTCGGGTCTGTTCCACCGACATGATCAGAAGGTTGCCGACCACCGAGACGTCGCCCTGCCCACCCGGGCAGACGACCGAGCTGATCAGCGCCGGCAGCGCGTCGTCCGACAGTCGGTAGATGTTGAAGCCGTGATAGCTTCCCGTGACCAGCACGTCATCGAAAAACGCCATGTCGGTATTGGAGAAGCTCAGCAGCGGCGATCGGTTCCAGGGCCGTGCCTCTTCCTCGTCTTCGTCTTCGTCATCCTCGTCGTCACCGGCGTCCGCCAAAGCTTCGTCCGCTTCCCCGGACTCATTCGAATCGTCTGCCGAAATTTCGTCGTCGTCGGCCTCGCGCGGCGGCCGCGCGGGCGGCAGCCCGGCGGGGTTCTCGGGGTCGAAGAACCCGGCCGGTTTCGGCAGCGAGCCGATGCGCTCGAGATTCATGATGGCGATCTCGGCGTCGTCGAATCCGGCGCCGAGGCCGACGCGCGGGTCGTCCGTGATGTCGGCCAGCAGGGCGGACATGCGTTCGATCTCCGCCGACTGGTCGTTGCTGACGTCGTTCGTGAACTCGAACAGAAAGGGCTCGTAGGCGGCGCCCGGGGTCGAGTGCAGCTCCTCGACCATGGTCACCGCGCCGGCATGATGGCGAATCATGAGCTCGAGGAACATCCGGTCGAAGTCTCTGCCTCGGCTCGCGGCCAGTGCCTCCATCTGCTCCGGCGTCGCCATGCCGGCCATCATGTGATCCGTCTGCATGGCCATGTGCTCGGTCGGATCCGGCACGGCCGCGCCGCGCTCTCTGAGCCACTGCTGCATGAACTCGATTTCGTCCTGCTGCGAGACGTCGATGCGTCCGGCGACGTCGACGACCTCCGAGCGGTTGGTCCGGTCGGCGACGAGCTCCGCCATCTCGAGCGCCTGATGGTGGTGCGGGATCATGTCCTGCATGAACCGAACGTCGGCATCGGTGTAACTCGTGTCGGCGATCTGGCTCGCCTGCTCGGCATCGAGCTCTCGCGAGGGCTCGCCCGGGGCGCCGGGCTGGACGATGCGCTGGGCAGCGGCCGGCTGGGCGATGACGCCGAGGATCAGGCAGGCGATCACCGCACGGCGCAGGGGCTTTGCTATGGTTACTTGTGGAGCCAATGGACTCACTCCCTTCAGCAAATCGATATTCTCGAGGGGCACGGTCTCCCGGGGCCCCGGGGAATCGTCAGATCGCGAGCGCGCTCGTGCTGTCGCCGAAGCTCTCCTGCTCGATGCCGAGCTTGTGCAGCATGGCCAGCAGGAGATTGGACATCGTCGTGTCCGGCTCGTGGCGCAGGTGCCTGCCGCCGGCAAGTGCACCGCCGGCGCCGCCGGCGAGGACGATCGGTAGCGGGCCGTGGTTGTGCTCGTTGCCGTCGCTCATCCCGCTGCCATAGAGCACCATGGAGTTGTCTAGCAGGCTGCCGTCCCCGTCCGGCAGCGCATCGAGCTTCTCCAGCAGGTAGGCCAGGAGCCCGACGTGATAGCGATTGAGCACGGCAAACTTCGCCTTGTTCTCTTCGACGTGCGAATGGTGCGAGAGGATGTGGAACGCGTCGCGAATACCGCTCGCCGGATAAACCGTGTTGCTGAGCTCCGACGCCAGCTGAAAAGTCGTCACGCGCGTGATATCCGCCTGCCAGGCCAGCACCTTGAGGTCCATCATGAGCTTGATGTGCTCCTCGATGTCTTCGGGGATGCCGGGCGGGCGCGGCGGAATGTCGAGATCGGGGGAGGCGCGGGAACCGGCCTTTTCGATACGGCGCTCGATCTCGCGGACTTCGGTCAAAAACGCGTCGAGTCGGGCTCGATCGGCTCCCGGCAGCTCGCGCTCCAGGTCTCTGATCTGGTCGCTGACGGCATCGAGCAGGCTCAATGCCTGGGCACGCCGTGCCGCGCGCTCCTCGTTGGTGCTGCCGTCTCCAAACAACCGTTCGAAGACGACCTGCGGGTTTCGTTCCATCGGTAACGGCGAGTCCGGTGCCTGCCAGGAGATCGTATTGCGATAGGCGCAGCTCAAACCGTCGCCGCAGCTCAGGCTGCCCT
>JASFSD010000104.1:0-7801 GCA_050114575.1 Gammaproteobacteria bacterium
CATTCGAGCATGGCACCGATCTGGCGGTCACCGATAGCATAAGTTATCATGTTAACTTTATCGTACGGGCTGCGCAACGCAGCCAGGTCCCGGCGTGCCGCATCTGATCATTGAGTATTCCGCGAACATCGAGCCGAAGCTCGATCTCGTCGCCCTGCTCGATCGCCTGCATCGGGAGGCTGTGGCGTCCGGGATGTTCCCCGCAGGCGGGATTCGAGTGCGGGCCTACCGGGCTGAGCATTACCGGATTGCAGATTGCCACCCCGATAACGCCTTCGTTCACGTGACTGCGATCGTCGGCTCGGGACGGCCGCTCGACCGACGCGAGCGGGTCTCGCATCTCCTGTTCGACGCGCTCTGCGAGCAGCTGGCGGCGCTTCAGGCGACAAGCCCCCTGGCGATATCGTTTAACATGCGCGAATTCGATCCGGTGCTGAACCTGAAAAAGAACAATCTCCATGAATACGTGCGCCAGCGCAGTGAGAGCGGGGTTGCCGCGGCCCGGCCGGGCGACCCGACACCTTAGGCGGCAGCGACAGGAATGACCGACGCTCTGAAGCGAAATCTCGAGCATGCATCGACGTATCTGCAGCGCTATGCGTCCGCGCCGCTGCCGCACCGTATCGGAGGCAGTGACGCCGTACCCGCCTCGGGCGAAGATTTCGAGAACCGCTCGCCCGTCGACAACAGCGTGCTCGGCCGCGTGGCTGCCGCCGGGGAGCCGGAGGTCGCGGCAGCCGTCGAGGCAGCCGCGAAGGCGTTCGATGCCTGGCAACACGTAAGCGGCGCCGAGCGCCGGAATATCCTGCATGGCATTGCCGATGCGATTGAGTTGCGGGCCGAGGAAATCGCACTCGTGGAATCCATGGACACCGGCCAGCCGATACGGTTCATGGGGGCGGCCGCCAAGCGCGGGGCAGAAAACTTTCGATTCTTTGCCGACCGCGCCCCGGCGGCGAGAGACGGGCTGTCGCTGCCCGCGGGCCAGCATCTGAATTACACGCTGCGTCAGCCGATCGGGCCGGTTGCCGTCATCACGCCGTGGAACACCCCGTTCATGCTTGCTACCTGGAAGATCGCGCCAGCGCTCGCAGCGGGCTGCACGGTCGTGCACAAGCCGGCCGAGTGGAGTCCGCTGACAGCCGGCCTGCTCGGGGAAATCTGCGCCGAAGCGGGCCTGCCTGCAGGCGTGTTGAATACGGTGCACGGGATGGGGGAGGTCGCCGGTAAGGCGCTCACCGAGCATCCGGCAATCAGAGCCGTGGCTTTCGTCGGTGAGTCGGCAACGGGGAGCGCCATCATGGCGCAGGGCGCCCCGACGCTGAAGCGAGTGCATTTCGAGCTCGGTGGCAAGAATCCCGTCGTCGTGTTCGAGGATGCCGATCTCGATCGTGCACTCGACGCAGCGAACTTCATGATATTCAGTCTGAACGGCGAGCGTTGCACCTCGTCCAGCCGCCTGCTGGTGCATCGGAGTCTGGAGGCCGACGTCATCAGCGGCATGCGCGATCGTGTCGGCCGTATCCGGGTCGGGCACCCGCTCGATCCGAATACCGATCTCGGTCCGCTGATCCATCCCGGGCACGTCGAGAAAGTGGTCGGCTATTTCGATGTCGCGAGGCAGGAGGGTGTCGAGGTGGCCGCCGGCGGCCGTCTTGCCGACGCTGGCGGCAACTATGTCGAGCCGACGCTGCTCGTCGGCGCAGACAATCGGATGCGGGTCGCGCAGGAAGAGATCTTCGGACCCGTTCTCACCGTCATCCCGTTCGATGACGAGGCCGAGGCGTTAAGGCTCGCCAACGATGTGCGCTACGGCCTCGCCGCCTATGTCTGGACCGGCGACGTCGGCAGGGCACACCGGTTCGCCGCAGGTCTCGATGCGGGGATGGTCTGGGTCAACTCCGAGAACAATCGGCACCTGCCGTCGCCCTTCGGCGGCATGAAAGCCAGCGGTATCGGACGCGACGGCGGCGATTACAGCTTCGACTTCTACATGGAGACGAAGAATGTCTGTGTCGCGTTCGATACGCACAGAGTGCCGAGACTCGGCGCATGAGCCTCTACTACGTGCAGAAGCTGTTGTACCAGCTCAACCGCGATCCGCATATCAGGGCAAGATTCGACGAGGACATCGACGCCTTGCTGCGTGAATATCCGCTCACGGAGGAAGAGCGCCGCGCCATCGTCGACGGCGACATCGGCCTGTTGTACGTCATGGGCGTCAACGGCCAGATTCTCATGCACTATGCGGCCCTGATCGGCCAGGAATGGGACGAGTACATCGAGGCGATGCGCGACGGCGTGCGCCGGCACGGACAGGTTCGTGCGGGGCTGTACTCACTGCTCAGAGATCGCTCGGCATGAGCCTGGTCTTCGCCGGCGTTTGCAGCCATGCCCCCGGAATTACGGGGCGCGCGCAGCGTGCCGACCCGGCAGTCCGCGATGCCTTCTACGCGAAGCTCGATGAGATGCGGGAGCAGATCGAAACCTGCCGGCCGGATGCGCTGATCGTCATTGCCGCCGAGCACTTCGCGAACTTTTTCATGAACAACATGCCGGCCTATTGCATCGGCATGGGCGAGCGGTACTCCGGACCCATCGAGGACGAAGACTGGCTCGGCATCAAGCGGACCGAAGTGCCCGGGGATCCGGACCTTTCCCGCCGGCTGATCGAAGCGATCCTGCCGACTATCGACGTGGCATACGCCGAAGAGTGGCAGTTCGATCACGGCATCATGGTGCCGCTCCACTTTCTGACGCCGCGATACGACGTGCCGGTTATTCCGGTGAACATCAATTGCCAGGGGCCGCCCCTGACGCCGCTGGCGCGCGCCTACGATTTCGGGCGCGCACTGCGCCGGGTCTGCGACTCGGTTCCCGAGAGGATCGCGCTGGTCGGCACGGGCGGCATCTCCCATTGGCCGGCGACGCCCGATTCGGGGACGATCAACGAAGCCTGGGATCGCGAGTTTCTCGATCGCTTTCTTGCAAACCGGCGCGATGAGCTCATCGCTTACACGGATGAGGAGACGCTCCGGGACGCGGGTCAAGGCGGATTCGAAATTCGCACGTTCATCGCGGTTGCCGGGGCCACCGAGGGCGCCACCGGCGACCTCATGTTCTACGCACCGATACCGATTTTTGCGGTCGGCTGCACCGTCGCGACCATGGCGGTCGATTGAGTCAGGCTCTGCACGGCGAATGAGCGCACCGGCGGCTGACCGCGCAACCTTCTCGGTCCTGATTCCATTTCTGGGTGCTATCGCCGCGCTCGGCCCCCTCTCGAACGATCTCTACCTGCCGTCGATGTCGCTGGTTGCCGAGGGGCTCGCTGTTTCCGGTGCCGATGTGCAGTTGACGATGAGCTCCATACTCTTGGGCTTTTCGGTCGGCGCATTGATTTACGGGCCGCTGTCGGACCGTTTCGGCCGCAAACCCATTCTGTGTCTGGGGCTCGCGCTCTACGTCGTCGCCGCGGTTCTGGCGGCCCTGTCGACGAGTCTCCTTCTGCTCGTCCTGTCGCGTGCTCTGCAGGGGTTTGCGGCGTCAGCCGGAATGGTCCTCTCGCGCGCGATCATTCTCGATCGGTGGCGCGGCGAGGAAGCCTCGCGCGCTCTTTCATGGGTCTCGATCTTCATGTTCTTTGCGCCCGTGCTGGCCCCGCTGGTCGGCGGCTACGTGGCGGGCTTCGATTACTGGCCAGCCGTGTTCTGGATGCAGGCTTGTGCCGGTCTTGTGTGTCTGCTCGTGACGCTTGCCATGCTGCCGCGCGTCCAGCGTGCGGTGAGCGGCACCATCATGGCCAGTCTGCGGGCCTATGGCCCGATCCTGCGCGACTCCCAGGCCATCGGCTACATGCTCTGCTCGGCTTTCGGTTTCATCGGTGTCGTAGGTTTCGTCAGCACGGCTTCTTTCGTTTTCGTCGAATACTTCGAGTTGACGCCGCAGCAGTTCGGCATCTGCTTCTCGACGGTCATGCTCGGCGGTTCGATCGGCGCCTTCCTCAACAGCCGATTCGTCTCGCAGCTCGGCATCTCGCGCATGCTCGCGTTCGGCTCGAGCACGCTCGGCATCGGCGGCCTGGCGGTGCTGATCTCGTCGTTCGCGGGCGGGGGCGTGGTCGGCCTCGTGGTCTCGCTGATGCTGTACGTTATCGGTATCGGCGCCGTCTTCTCCAACACGGTTGCGCGAACGCTGAGCCGTTTTCCCGACAACATGGGCGCTGCGTCGTCGCTGTTCGCCGTCAATCAGTTCTTCATCGGCGGAATCGTGGCTGCTTTCTTGAGTCGCGCCGTCACGCCATCGCCGATGCCGATGGCCTGGGTCGTTGCCGTCTCCGGCACGACCTGCGCCGCGATCTGGTGGCTGTGGCTGAGGCCCGCCACGGCTACAGATTGAACAGGCGTCTCGCGTTAGTCCCCCGAACCCGTTCCGCTGACGCTGGCGACAGACCCCCGACGCGCGCGAGGCACCCCGCCATGTCGCCGATGTTGTGCGGATAGTCCGAGCCGTAGAGCACGCGCTCGTCGCTGCCGGCGACCTCGAGGCACAGGCCGAGCGCAGACTGGCTGTAAAGGACACTGTCGTAGTAGATGCGCCGCAGGTATTCGCTGGGTGGCGTTGCAGTCACGGTGCCCGCGGCCGGCAGTTGCTCGTGGCAGCGATCGAGCCGTGCAGCCAGATACGGTAAAGCGCCGCCGCCATGTGCCGCAATGAGGCTCAGTTTCTGATAGCGATCGAGGAAGCCGTCGAGAATGAGACGCGCAAAGGCGATCGAGGTGTCGAAGGGAAAGCCCGCCGCCGGCACCAGGCCGAACTCCGCGAGGCCGAGATCGGCCGCACCGATGGGCGGTCCGGGATGAACGAGCACGGGTAACGCGCGGCGATCGATTTCTTCCCAGACCGGAGCGAAGAGCGGGTCGGTCAGCTGCCGTCCATCGATGCTGGCGATCACCATTACTCCGACGGCGCCGGCGGCGACGGAGCGTTCGAGCTCATCCAGAGCGAGTGCCGGATGCTGCCAGGGCAGCGAGGCCAGCCAGCGGATTCGATCCGGTCGTGCTGTCTGCTGCTCGCGCATGGAGTCATTCACGTTGCGAGCCGCCGCGAGGCTGATCTCGCCGTCGCCGAAATAGGCGTTCGGGCAGGTCAGCGAAACGATCGCGAGATCGACCCCGGCGCGATCCATGTCGCGGATGCGCAGATCGTAGTCCCACATGGGTTCCGTCAGAGTAAAGAATGGCGCGCCCTGTGACAGGATCGTCTCCTGGCCGTCGGCGTTCACGCTCAGCGTGTACTTGGGAGCGCCGTTGTTCAGCAGCAGATCCAGGTAGGCCCGGGTCAGCATGTGCGTGTGCACATCGATGACGGCCATGAGTCGCTCGTGCTATCTGAGAGAGGCGGTTACGCCATCTCCGGCGAGCGGCATGCGCCGCCACAGGCTTGCCGGGTCTTCGGCGAACAGATCGTCGGCGTCGCCGTTTACCACGCGCCAGTTGCCCGCGCCGATCTCGCGAGCCAGCTGACCGGGGCCCCATTCGGCGCGGCCGGCGAAGACGCGGACGCGCGGGGCATCGCCCGCGGCAAGGCCGATCTCATCGAGAAGCTCGGGATTCGGGCTGAAGTAGACGCCCTCCATCACGGGCAGGACGCCGGCCGGAGGGAGGCCATCATGCTCGAACAACAGCAGCAGCTCGGCTGGAGCGACCGGGCCGCCACGGTACAGGGCCTCGTCGTACGAGGTCAGCGCGGCGACTTCGGGAAACGCTTCGACCGGATCGACCCAGGTTGGTCGATTCAGGAAAACCGCTGCGGTGCCATTGTCTTCGTGCAACAGAATCAGCAGCACGGTTTCGGAAAAGTTCGGATCGTCGAGCTCGGGACTGGCGACGAGCAACCGACCTGCAGCGGGAGCCTGCGCCGTGGCGAGGGGTGCCGCGGCCAGGAGCGCGATGAGCAAAACCGGTCTGATCAGGTTCATGCTGCGATGATACCGCGTTCGCCGGGGTCGCGTTCGGACGCGGTCAGACGTTAAGATCGCGCCCCGCGCGCGTGCGGGATTCGTGCGGGAATCACGGAGTTCGGCGATGGTCACCAGGACATCAGGGAAGTCGATGCCGGCGGAATGGTCGGCACACCAAGCGACCTGGATTTCGTGGCCGCACAATCGCGAGACCTGGCCCGGGCTGCTCGAGGCCGCGGAAGAAGCGATGGCCGATTTCGTGACGGCGCTTGCGCCGCACGAGCTCGTCTACATCAATGTCCTCGATGACGCTCATGCGCGAAGTGTCGCCAGACGTCTCGAGGGCCGTGTCGCATCCGATCGGATCCGTCTCGAGCAGATACCGACTGACGACGCCTGGATCCGTGACTACGGTGCCATCGTCGTCAGCGATCCCGAAGCGCCGGGCGGCGCAACAGCCGTCAATTTCGAGTACAACGCCTGGGGCGGCAAATACCCGCCCTATGACCAGGACCGCGCCGTGGCTCGAAGCATGGCGGAGCGGCTCGGGCTGCCTCGAATCGACCGCTCGATAGTGCTCGAGGGCGGCTCGGTCGATGTGAACGGTGAAGGTCTCGGGCTCGTGACCGAGCAATGCCTGCTCAATCCCAACCGCAATCCGGGGCTCGACCGCGGCGAGATCGAGGCCACTCTGGGCGAGGTGCTCGGTCTCGGCGAGCTCGTCTGGCTGGGCGACGGCATCGCCGGTGATGATACCGACGGTCACATCGACAACCTGGCGCGATTCACCGGGCCGCTTTCGGTCGTTGCCGTCGTCACTTCGGACGAGGCGGACCCCAATTTCGCCGCGCTCGCCGACAATCGGCGCCGACTCGCAGAGTATCGTGACCGCAAGGGCAGGGCGCTCGAGGTGCGGGAGCTGCCGTTGCCCGACCCGGTGCGGCACGAGGGCGCGAGACTGCCGGCGAGCTACGCCAACTTCTACGTGGCCAACGGCATCGTGCTCATGCCGGCCTTTGGCGTCGGCACCGACGCCGCCGCCGCCGGCATTCTGGCCGAGTGCTTCCCGGGCCGAACCATCGCTCCGATCGACTGCAGGGCATTGATCGTCGGCCTCGGCGCCCTGCATTGCTTGACGCAGCAGATTCCCGCTATCGTTCGGGGTTTCCGGCCGCAGGAATAAGCACAGGACTCATGCGCGACATCTCGGCATTCATCAAGCATCACTATCGGCACTTCAATGCGGCCGTCGTCGTCGACGCGGCCGAGGCCTACAGCCGCCATCTCGACAACGGCGGCTCGATGATGGTCACGCTGGCCGGCGCGATGAGCACCGCCGAGCTCGGCCTTTCGCTCGCCGAGATGATTCGAGTCGAGAAGGTTCAGGCGATCTGCTGCACCGGCGCGAATCTCGAGGAGGATGTCTTCAACCTGGTTGCTCACGACCACTACGTGCGGATCCCGCATTACCGGCATCTGAGCCCGGAGCAGGAAGAGTCGCTGCTCGAGCAGCGTCTGAACCGCGTCACCGATACCTGCATTCCGGAAGAGGAGGCCATGCGGCGGGTCGAGCGCTTCGTGCTCGCCCGGTGGCAGGCGGCCGACTCCGCGGGTGAGCGCTACTTCCCGCACGAGTTTCTCTACGCCTCGCTCCGGTCGGGCGAGCTCGATCCGTATTTTCAAATCGATCCCGCCGACAGCTGGCTGGTCGCGGCGGCGGAGCAGAATCTGCCGCTGTTCGTGCCGGGCTGGGAGGATTCGACGCTCGGCAATTTCTTTGCCGCGGCCTGCCTCAAGGGCAAGGTTGCGAGCCCCGGAACCGTGCGCTCGGGCATCGAG
>JASFSD010000105.1:0-7738 GCA_050114575.1 Gammaproteobacteria bacterium
TGGCGAGCATCGACGTCGCCCTGGTTAACGGCCAGTTCGTCGACCACCGCGGCTTGGTCGGCACCACACTTACGCTTGCCAACGGACACATTGCAGGCGTCGGTTTCGAACCTACACTCGCCGCGCATGTTCCCCTCGTCGATCTCGAAGAACGAACCGTCATTCCAGGATTCGTCGACTCGCACGTTCACTACACGAGGGCCGGCGTCAATCCCGGCTATCAGGAAAGACGAGTCGAGCGCGCGTTCAGCATCGCCGAATTGCAGCAGACGCTCGCCGACCGCGCAGCCGCGGTGCCGCGCGGCGAATTCATCACCTGCATTGGCGGCTGGAACCACCGTCAGCTTGCCGAGTCGAGACGGCCGACGCGCAGAGAGCTCGACGCCGCCACGCCCGACCACGCGGTTTACCTTGCGGCCACGGGCGGCGGCACCGGTGCGATGACAAATTCCCGCGGCGTCGACTTCCTCGAGAGTCGCGGCGTTGCCGTCGATGCCGACACCGGCGTCGTAGCGTCGCCGCGGGCAGCGCTTGCCGCGTTGCAGTCGGTGCAGACACGCGCCGACAGATTGCGAGGGACGTCCGATCTCAATGCCTACGCGTCCGGAGTGGGCCTGACAACGGTGGTTAACGCCGGCAATTTCGAGGATCAGTCGTATCCGCTGACGCTGTGGCGACAGGGGCGGCTCAGCGTCCGGATGCGCCCCCTCTACCCCGCCGACTCGCCGGATGATGTCGCGTCCCGCGCCCGGGAAAGCTTCGATCAGGGCGGCAGGGCCGTCGGTGACAATCTGTATCGTCCAGCTGGTTTCGGCGAGCGGATCGGCGGCACCGACACGATGTCCGATCAGCTGGAGCCGACGGCGCAGGTGATTGCCGAATTCGGATGGTTGCTGCAACAGCATTCGATCTCGGCAGAGGAGAACGCATTTCATCTCGATATCTTCGAGCGCATCGCGCGCGAGTATCCCATCGACGGCCTGCACTGGGCCCTGATCCATTTGCGCGAGATCCGCGCGGAACATCTCGCCCGACTCGGCGCGCTCGGTGCCGGCGCCAGCGCCCAGACCTGGACTTATCTGTCGAACGCAGGCGGCCCGCCGTTTCGCCGGATCGTCGACTCGGGCATACCGGCCGGGGTCGGCACCGACTCCACCAATGTCTCGGCACTCGACCCCTGGCTCAGCCTGTTCTACATGACGACCGGGCGAAATCTGGCCGGCGAGCTGACCAACGACGGCCAGCAGATTTCACGTCTGGAGGCGCTCGGTCTCTACACCCAGGGCGCCGCCTGGTTCTGCTTCGACGAGGATGCCGCCGGTTCATTCGAGCTCGGCAAACAGGCCGATCTCACCGTATTGAGCCACGACTATCTCACGGCGTCGGACGAAGAACTGCGGCGTATCGAGTCTGTACTGACCCTGGTCGGCGGACGCGTGGTGCACGCGGCGGCGCCATTCGCCTGAAATGTTTCCGCGGAAACATCCGGCGCCCATGCAGTACGGCCGGACGCGCCGGCCCCGGCTGGCGGGTCGGCTCCAGGTGTCGGCTCCTGGAATCGCTGATTACAGGCCGGCTCTAGCCGCCCCGGTCGTCAGCGCCTCGACATCGCAATTGGCCTGCGCGGCGCAGAGCCCGCGCAGGAACGCTGCCATCTCGTCCTGATCCACCGCGGCGTCCCCGCGGCCGCGACGGCCGCCGCCGAGAGCTGATTCGAAGACCGTCCGTCCTTCTGCGTTGGTCAGATCCAAACGGGCACCGTTCTCGACCAGGAACGAAATGACGTCTTTCCAGCCCCAGTTGATCGCGCCGTGCAGGGCCGTCTGGCCGGCACTCCGTCCGCCGAAACGGCTGCCCGTGCTCGAAACGATCGGGCCCTCGACATTGACGTCGGCACCCGCATCGATCAACACCTCGAGCGCCGCAATCGAAGCCTGCTGCACATCGGCAGTCTCGTAATGTGGGATTCCGCCACCGTAGCCGCGCGGATCGCAGGACGAGGAGCCGAGCCCCGCTGCAGCGGCGATAGGCAGCACGCCCGACTGGTTCGGCAGATCGAAGTTCGCTCCTGCTTCGAGCAAGACCTTCATGGCTTCGACATCGAAGGTCTTGGCGGCGAGCAGTAATGGCGTCATGCCCGTCGTCAGCATGCTGTCGCAGCCGCGGTCGTCGACGATCGAGCGATAAGGCGGCGAGAGCTTGAGCTGGAGATCGGGATTAGCATCGTGCGCGAGCAGCAGCTCGATTATCTCTATCGGCAACGAAGCATCGGGCGTTCGCCGGTCGGCTCGACCGCCGGCCGGAATCCGGTTCTGATCGACGGCGGCCCAGAGCGCCGTTCGCCCCCACCAGTCCCACTTGTTGACGTTGGCGCCGGCCTCGATCAGCACCTTCGCCGCATCCATGTGCGCGTTGTCGAGTGCCATGATCAACGGCGTCACGTTCTTCGGGTTGGCGAAATCAGGATCGGCCCCGCCTTCGAGCAGCGCCTCGATGCACGCCGCACAACCCTCGCGCGCAGCGAACAGCATTGGCGTCAGGCCGCCGGTCGGCCGGTACATCCGGCGCGATTCGGCCGACACCTGGCGCCACTCGTTGGCCATCGAGCGGACGTCGGGCTCCGCGCCATTCGCCATCAGCAGACGAATCATCCCGGGCTGGCCTTGCGCTGCCGCCCACATCAAAGGCGTCTGACCGCGCCAGGTCTCGGCCCGGTTGACGTCGGCACCGGCCTCGATCAGGAGTCGGGCCGCCTCGACCTGGTTGGTGCGCGCCACGACCATGAGCGCCGTCTGCCCGTCGGCATTGGTGCGCTCGACGTCGGCGCCTGCCTCGAGCAGCAGCGAGATCATCCCGGGATTACCGATCGCCGCGGCTTCCGCCAGCGGCGTCGAGCCGTAATCGTTGGTGACGTCGACTTCTGCGCCGGCCCCGATCAGAGCTCGCGCGAGCTCGACGTCGTCGTGATAGGCCGCCCAGTGCAGCGCCGTCGTGCCGTCCTCGCTGATGGCATTGGCATCGGCGCCAGCGGCCAGCAGAGCCATTGCCGTGCCCCCTTCGGCATCGCTCGCGGCGTCGACCAGCGGGCTGGCCGCCTGAGCCGCGGCAGCGCCCGCAAGCGCGATCAGTAGCACGCCGGCCAGACCCACGAAAAATGGGTCAGACCCCTTTTTGCCCCGGCGAGAGGGCCTGAACGCGGACAGGGTTTTGCGGGGCCGTGGGGGGGCAGGATGCCCGGACACGAGCCGCAGGGACGCTCTTCCGGCGTGCCCCGGAAACACCCTGTCCGCGTTCAGACCCGGCTGCGGACCGGCGGCGCAGAAAAAGGGCTCCGACCCCATCTTCAGACCTCCGCGATCAGGCTGTCGCTGTCGCCGACGCCATCGACGGGCACGTTGACGCGATCCATGAGCGTGTAGAGCACATTGGCGTGCTTGCTGCGATCGGGCAGGCGCACGTGGTTGTTGCCTTTGATCCGGCCGCCGTTGTTGCCGACGATCAGGGTCGGCAGCGGGTGGTGGTCGTGATTGTTGCTGTTCGACATGTTGCTGCCGTAGAGGAACACCGAGTTGTCGAGCACGCTGCCGCCGTCGCCGTCCGGGATCTCGGCGAGCTTGCTCAGGAAGCCGGCGAACATCTGGCTGTGCCATTGCTGCAGGGTGCCGAGCTTGTCGATATCGGCCCGGTTCTCGGCATGGTGTGACAGCGGATGGAACGCATCCTGGATGCCGAGATGAGGATAGGGCTGGTTGCTGACCTCGGCCGCCATCATGAACGTGACCACGCGCGTCATATTGGCCTGATAGGCCGCCACGATCATGTCGAACATCAGCGACAGATGCTCGTCGATCGGCGGCAGAGCGACGGGCAGCTCCGGCAGGTCGAGCTCAGTCATGTCGCGCTCGCCGATCAGCTGCACGCGGCGCTCGATCTCGCGCACACTCTCGAGATAGTCGTCGAGCATCGCGCGATCGGACGCGCCGAGCGAGCGCTTGAGCGCCGCAGCTTCCTCCGCGACCATGTCGAGCAGCGACAGGTAGTCGCCGGAGATCCGGGCGCGCTCCTGCTCGCCCTGGCCGCGGCCGAAGATCTTTTCGAAGGCACGCTTGGGGTCGTACTCCATCGGCATCGGCGTCGTCGGATTGCGAAACGATATCGTCGTGCCATAGGCGCAGCCGTAGGTTCCCTCGCAGGCCGAGCTGCCGCCCCGCTCTTCGGTCGAGAGCTCGATCGACGGCAATGGCGTGTCCTGCCCGAGCTCCCGCGCCGCGATCTGATCGATCGTCGTCGCGGCATAAGGCGCATGCTGGGGCCTGGGCTTGACGCAGGAGAGCCAGGTCGACGGCGTAATCGCATGCACGGGCCCGTAGGCATGCGCGTTCTCGCAGCCCGAGATGACCGTCAAGCGGTCGCGGAACGGCTCGAGCGGGGCGAGGATGGGTTTGAAATCGAAGTCACGCCCCTCGGATTCCGGCGTCCATCCGTTGACCTCCTGACCGTAGCGCGTGTTATCCATGATCACGCCGTGCGGCAGGTAGAAAAAGCCCATCCTCGGTTTGGGCCTGGCCGCTGTCTGCGCCAGCGCAGTCGCCGCCGGCACCATGGCGCTCAGGAACGGCAGGCCGATCGTGGCGCCACCGCCTCGCAGAAACGTTCGTCGCGACAGGTGCTTTCTGGTAATGAACATCTCGGTTGCCTCCGCAACTCACTCGCCGCCGGCATCGAATGCCAGCAGGCCTTTCGAATCTGAATCAACACTAACCGATGCGATGCCTTCGGCCGAAGGCGCGGTGCGCATCCTGAAGGCCGGGCTCGACACGATCCCCCGAACGATCGTCTCGAATCGGTAACCGTCGGCCTCGGCCGCATCGACGATAGCGCGCACCGTCGGCATGTCGAAATACTCGACGCCGCGGCCGAGCGCAAACGTCATGAGCTTCTCCGTCAGTGTCTGCACGAACTGCTCGGAGTCTGCGAACAGCGCTTCGCGCAGATCCTCGGGACCGGCGACCGGCCGGCCGGTGCCCGCCATCTCGCTCGTCGGGTCGACCGTGACGCCCGAGTCGCGCTCGCGAATGCGCCACTGGCCGATTGCGTTGAAGGTCTCGAGCGGCAACCCGAGCGGATCGATGACGCCGTGACAGTGATTGCATTCGGGATTACTGCGGTGCTGCTCGAACCGCTCACGCACCGAAGCGGGCTCGGCCCCTTCGACAGCCGTCAGGTTGGTCTCGACACCCGGCGGTGGCGACGATGGGGGTGTGCCGAGCAGATGCTCCATGATCCAGGTTCCGCGCAGCACGGGCGAGGTCCGGTCGGGATAGGACGTGACCAGCAGGACACTGCCCTTGCCGAGCAGGCCGCGGCGCCTGGAATCCTCGAGCTCGACGCGCTGGAATCGATCGGTACGCACGTCGGGGATGCCGTAGTGGCGCGCGAGCCGATCGTTGACGAAGGTGTGACTCGCCGTCAGCAGATCGACGACGCTCGCATCGGTAAACAGAATGCTCTCGAGGAACAGCTCCATCTCCTTTTCGAAGGCGAACCGCAGGTCCTCGTCGAAATCGGGGAAGAGCCGGGGATCCGGACCCGACAGGTCGAGATCGCGAACCCCGAGCCACTGGAAGGCGAAATTCGTCACCAGCGACTTCGCACGCGGGTCGGCCAGAAGGCGCGTCACTTCCGATTCGAGCACTTCCGGCTCACTCAGCTCGCCCGAGTCGGCGAGCTCGATCAGGCGCGCGTCCGGGCCCTGGCTCCAGAGAAAGAACGCCAGCCGCCAGGCGAGCTCGGTGTCGGAAATCGGGTAGGCGTCGCCGGGTCCGGTGCCGGCCTCGGCGCCGCCCGGCTCGGCGCGATAGAGGAACTTCGTGCTTGCGAGAATCGCCATCAGACCCTTCTGGATCCCGGTTTCGAATCCGCCCTCGGCCTCTCCCTGCTCATAAAATGCGAGGATCGGCTCGAGATCCGATGCATCCACCGAGCGCCGGAATGCCTGTTGCGCCAGGTTGCTCAGAATCTCTCGAGCACACGGCGCCGCATCGTGCTCGCTTTCGGGCCGGCAGACGAAAATCTTGTCGCGGCTCTCGGTCGCCTCGCCCACTCCGGTCGCGTTGTAGGGCCCGATGATCTCGGTACCGGCCACCCGCGGGATATCGGGCACGCCGAGACCCGGGACGAAGTCCTCGAGCAGGTAATCGCCCTCGGCAAGGGAGCGGGCAACCCAGGTCACGCCGATCTCGTGCCGGCCCGCCGTGACCGGCAGACGAATGTCGCGGAATCGGTTTTTGATCGCCATGACAGCCGGCATCTGGTTCTGATCGATGTCGCGCGAGTCTGCCTCACCGCCGATCTCCTGCTCGAACACCTTGCTGCCGTCGATCGTCATGATCAGATGGTGGCGGTACTCGATCCAGCCCTGCGGATAAGCGCGCAGCGGCGTCCCGGACGGCGAAATGACGTTGATGTTGAACACGTACTCACCGTCGCCCGGAAAGTTGTATTCGATGAGCATGCCGCCTCGCGTCCCGAGCGGCAGGCCGTCGACGTGGGCCGAGCCGTTCTTGAGCGTCGAGCGGAAGTCCGCGCGCACGGGCTCCGGATTCTCGTCGCCGACGGCGGCGATGCTGATGTCCCGCGCCGCGGCGATGTACTGATCGAGATGCGTCGGCGAGACGCCGAGCACAGCGGCCACGTTGTCGAACCCGGCGCTGGTGACATCGGCCGGCAGGATCGCGTCGGCATCGATGTCGAGCGCGAGGATCTCCCTGACGGCACGGGCGTACTCCGTTCGATTCAGGCGATGCAGGCCGACCCGCCCCGGCACCGGACCGAGCTCGGACGCCCGCGCGTCGAGCGCCGACTCGAGCTCGTCGATCAGTGCCCGAACGTGGGCGTAGCTCGGGCTGTCGCTGCCCGGCGGGGGCATGAGATTGCCGCGCAGCTTGCGCACGACGGCCTCCCAGATGTCGGGGTTTTCGGCCAGGTGGGCTGCCGATGCGGACTCGAGCGAAAGGTCGGCCGTAAAGTCGACGTCGTTGTGGCAGTCGATGCAGTATCCGGTCAGCGTCGCGATGCTGTCGTCCAGCGAGCCGGACGAGGGCGCATTCCCACCACAGGCGGCGAGCATCACAGCCGCCGCGACGCCTGTCGAAACCCGGCCGATGCGTATGGATCTCCTTCGCCTTGATTCGCGCATCGCGTCAATACGCTCCCCGGAGGCGTCCGCCCCACCACAGACCCTGATAAACGTTATGGATGAACTGGCGCGGATTCGGCAGCGACTCGTAACCTGCCATGATGTTTTCGGCCGCGATCTCGTCGACCCCCTTGCCCGCAATCATGCGCACCCGGATACGCTCTCTGAGCTCATCCAGCAGCTCGATCTGAGCCGTCAAGGCATCGCGTGACTGCGGCGGGCCCGTGGCGGCAATGACGACCGTGCTCGGCGTCGCCATGTCGATCAGCCTCTGCGTCGAATCCTGTGCCCCGCCGATCCACCCGCCCGTCGAGTAATCGAGCAGAGGAAACTCGCCGACGGCGAGCGCGCCGCCAACCGCGATGACGTCGTCGTCGACGAACCTGACGTAAATGTCACCATCGGTATGAGCCTCGACGAGATGCCCGTACTCGATGCGGTAACCGCCGAGCTCGAAGTACAGCGGTTGCGGATCGGAGGAGTAAAAGGTCTCGGTCGGTAGCGCGGAATCGGGCCGAGGCAAGTAATTCTTCCGTTCCC
>JASFSD010000106.1:0-7643 GCA_050114575.1 Gammaproteobacteria bacterium
GTGAATACGAACAGCAGCATCTGCTTGAGGAAGAAGATGCCGGCAACCATGAAGATGAGCAGAAAAATGACTTCGATCGCGGCCTCGGCCTCGTGGAAGACCGAGTCCGGCGAAGTCATGCCGATGACGACCGCCTCGAATGCGAGCAGGCCGCCCGGCTGCAGTGGATAACAGCGCAATGCCATCGCCAGCGTGAAGATGAACTCGAGGACGAGCACCCAGCCCGCGACCGTCGCGTTGATCTGGAACAGGATAGGATTCGCGATCAGAAAGCCGATGATGGTCAGCTTGTACCAGTTCGGCGAATGGCCGAGAAAATTCCTCGTGAGCGCCTGGCTCAGCGTGTGCTGGTCAGCCATGAAGTTATCCCGAAACGAACGTCTGCCGGAAAATGAAGTTTAGGGATTTTTGGGTGGGTTGTCTGCCTCGTGCGCGGCCAGCTCGTCCCAGAGCGGCGCCCGGCCGGACTGCGAACGCATACGCTCGAGCATCGCATCGTGGGCGTCGAGCTCGTCGTCACTCGCGGCAATGACGACGAAGTTCAGGTCCGCGCGATCGATCGCAGTTGCTGCGGCGCGGCTCGCCCCGCCGTCCGCCTGAGGCTCCGCATCGAGCGACAGGCTCACCTGCCCACCCGTCATCGCGAGATAGACTTCCGCCAGAATGCTGGCGTCGAGCAGCGCCCCGTGCAGCTCGCGCATCGAGTTATCCACATCGTAGCGCCGGGCCAGAGCGTCGAGGCTGTTGCGCTGGCCGGGATGCATGCGCCTGGCGAGCGCGAGCGTGTCGCGCACGTCGCAGATATCCCGGATGTCGGTAACGGCCCCGCCGAGACGTTCGAGCTCGGAGTTGATGAAGCCGATATCGAACTCGGCGTTATGAATGACGAGCTCGCTGCCTTCGACGAAGGTGACGAAGGCATCGGCGACGTCGGCAAAAACGGGCTGCGTCTTCAGGAACGACTCTTCGATACCGTGCACGGCCAGCGCACCGGGGTCGACGGAGCGCTCCGGATTGATGTACTGGTGAAAATTCCGGTCCGAATAACGCCGATGCATGAGCTCGACGCAGCCGATTTCGATGACGCGATGACCCGCGGCCGCATCCAGTCCCGTCGTCTCGGTATCGAGTACCACCTGCCTCATGAACTTAGTCTCTCCTCGAGCCCCTCGTTGGCGAGCGCATCGGCGAGCTCGTTGCCCGGATGACCGGAATGCCCTTTGACCCAGTGCCAGCTGACGTCGTGGGATTCGGTCAGCGCGGCCAGGCGCTGCCACAGATCCTGATTCTTGACGGGCTTCCTGCCGGCCGTGCGCCAGCCACGCCGGATCCAGTTCGGCAGCCACTCGGTGATGCCGCTCCTGACGTAAGTCGAATCGGTATAGAGCTCGACCCGGCACGGCCCTTTGAGCGCCTTGAGCGCCTCGATTGCCGCGGTCAGCTCCATGCGGTTGTTCGTCGTTTCGAGCTCACCGCCGGCAAGCCTGCGTTCGTGCTCGCCCGAACGCAGCACGACGCCCCAGCCACCGGGCCCGGGGTTGCCACGGCAGGCGCCGTCGGTATAGGCCACGACCCGCTTCATCCGTCAGAGGCACGCCGCGAAACCCGTGTCGTCGGCTCGACGAGGCTGCCGACAGCGCGCAGCCGCGGCCGCTGCCAGGCCGGCTTGATCGGTGTCAGATGCACGGTGCGCTTTCTGGCGACGGTCAGATAGCCGCCAGCGAGCATCGGCAGCCAGCGCCTGGCCCAGCGCTCGCGAGGGAATCCGGCGAAACGCTTGACGCGCTCGAACGGCAGCGTATGGCAATACGGGATCGCGGGATCGACGTCGAAGCTCAAGAGCTCGAGCCAGTCGTGCAACCTGCGCTCGCGGATGAGGTGCCGGCTGCCCGCGGGATATCCGCCGCGGGCGACGAGATGCCGCAAACCCCAGAGCCCGGTCGGCAGAAAACCGAGCGCAATCAGGCAACCGCTCGGCCGGAGCACGCGCGCCGCTTCACGCAGCACGGCATGCGGCGACTCGGTCCGCTCGAGCGTGTGCGGCAGCAGAATGGCGTCGACAGTGTCGGAGGCGACGGCCAGCCGGTCCAGCCGACTGACGAGGTCGGATTCGCCGGCATCCGACTCGTCGAGGGTGGCCACGCGCTGCGTGCGCGCATACTTGAGAAATGCATCCGGCGCGCCCCAGATACCGATCTGGAGCAGCTCCTCGCCAAAGACACGATCGAGAATACGGCGCACGAGTCGCTGCTCGTTACCGAGACAGCGGCGCCCCAGCGGCGTCGCTAACCAGTTCGTGGGCTGCATGCCGGCATTGTAGGCCCGGTGCCGGGTTTTCTCCATGCGCCCGGCGACCCGACTCTCACTGCGCGATTCCGTCATGCGCCCGGCGTGACCCGATACTCGTGGGTTCGCCTTATGCCTGGCGTGACCGGACTCCTTGCGCAATCGAAAGTCTTGGGTAGCATAAAGCCGACTACCCGATCCCTGGATGACGGACTGGCATGAGAACGCGATCACACTTTGGCGCGGGCGCGCCCCTCACTCTTCTCGCGATGCTCGCGATCGGCGGCTGCAGCCTTCAGCCCGCCGAACCGACGGCATCGATTGCGGCAGCCGACGCTGTCGAGCCCGAGCCGGTCACAGCACCCGTGCCCAGAGAGAACATCAGCGTTGCGAGCTCGAGACTCGCCAACGAAACCTCTCAGCCTGAAACCATCGCCACCCCCGCGGCCGACCTCGTCGACCGTTTGCGACAGGGTTTCGAGCTGCCGGACAGCGATGACGAATCGGTCCGGCGCGAGCTTGCCTGGTATGCGAGCCATCCGGATTACATCGACCGCGTCTTCGGCCGCGGCAGCCGTTACCTGCATCACATCGCCGAGGTGCTCGAAGCCCGCGGCATGCCGGCCGATCTCGCGCTGCTGCCGATCGTCGAAAGCGCCTTCGACCCGTTCGCCTATTCGCGCGGCCGCGCGTCGGGCCTCTGGCAGATCATCCCGGGAACCGGTGACATGCTCGGGCTGAAGCAGAACTGGTGGTACGACGGGCGCCGCGACATCGTCGATTCGACGCGCGCCGCGCTCGATTACCTCGAGCACCTGCATGACCGATTCGATGGCGACTGGCTGCTCGCCGTCGCGGGCTACAACTCCGGCGAAGGTCACGTTGCACGCGTCATCGCCAACGCGCGGCGCGAAGGCCGGCCAACCGACTTCTTCAGCATTCGCGGCGATTTGAGGTCCGAGACGGCCGCCTACGTGCCGAAGCTGCTCGCCATTCGCGACCTGGTGGCGAACGCCGAGGCCTACGAGATCGAGATTCCGACGATCGAGAATGCGCCGCACTTCGCGGCCGTCGAGACCGAAGGCCAGATCGACGTCGCGCTCGCGGCCGAGCTTGCCGGGCTCAGCATCGACGCTCTGTATCAGCTCAACCCCGGAATCAACCGCTGGGCCACGGATCCGGAGGGACCGCACCGGCTGCTGGTACCCGTGGCGCAGGCCGCCGAGGTGCAAGCCGCCTTACAGTCGCTCGAGGCCAGTCAGCGGGTCCGCTGGACGCGGCACCAGATCACACGCGGCGAGACCCTGAGCCAGATCGCCGAAGACTACGAGACGACGTCGGACGTCCTGCGCGAGGTCAATGGCCTCGCCGGCAATATCATCCGCGCCGGCGATCACCTCATGATCCCGCATGCCTCGGCGGAGTCCGGCAGCTACTCGATGAGCCTCGAGGCGCGCACCGAAAGACAGCAGAATCGCGAGCGCGACGGCAATCGTATCGACTACCGTGTCGCCGCCGGCGATTCGCTGTGGTCCATCGCCCAGCGCTTCGGCGTCACCACCGGCGCGCTCGCGAGCTGGAATGCGATGGCGCCGGGCGACGTGCTCTCGGTCGGACGCAATCTCGTCGTCTGGAGCGACGATCCCGTCACCGTCGCGCGCGCAAGCCTCGAAGGACCGTCGGCCGTCCGCCGCGTCAACTACGTCGTCCGTAACGGTGATTCGCTGTCGACGATCGCGCGCCGCTTCCGGGTCGGCGTAACCGAGCTCCTCGAGTGGAACGGGATCTCCCCGGATCGCTACCTGCAGCCCGGCCAGCCACTCGTTCTCTATGTAGACGTCACCGAGCAAAGCACCTAAGCTTTCCCCTCGTTTCCGAGGGGTCGCGCATGGGTTTTCTCGCGGGCAAACGCGCCGTCATCATTGGACTTGCGAGCAATCGCTCGATTGCCTACGGCATCGCGAGCGCGATGCACGAGCAGGGTGCGGAGCTCGCCTTCAGTTACCAGACCGAGAAGCTCGAAGGCCGCGTTCGCAGGATGGCCGGTGAGTTCGGCAGCGAAATCGTGCTGCCGCTCGACGTCGGCGAGGACGCTCAGATCGATGCGTTCTTCGAAGGCATCGAGTCGCACTGGGACGGCTTCGACATCCTGGTCCATTCCGTCGCTTTCGCTCCGGCCGATCAGCTCGAGGGCCGTTACATCGATGCCGTCAACCGCGAGGGCTTCCGAGTCGCTCACGACATTTCGAGCTACAGCCTCGCAGCACTTGCCAAAAAAGCGGAACCAGCGATGCAGGACCGTGCCGGCTCGATCCTGACGCTGAGCTATCTCGGTGCCGTGCGCGCGCTGCCGAGCTACAACGTCATGGGCCTCGCCAAGGCGAGCCTCGAGGCCAACGTGCGCTTTCTCGCCCTCGACCTGGGCCCTGCCAACATCCGCGTCAATGCCATCTCGGCAGGCCCCATACGCACGCTCGCGGCATCGGGCGTCAAGGGCTTGAGACAGATGCTCGCCAAGGTCGGCGAAGCCTCACCGCTCAAGCGCAACGTGAGCACCGAGGACGTGGGCAACGCCGCCGCCTTCCTCTGCTCCGATCTGGCGGCCGGCATCACCGGCCAGACGATCTACGTCGATGCCGGCTACAACATCGTCGGCATGTCGTTCGACGACGCAAGCTAGTTCGTTATTTCGATGTAGTCGACACGACAGGTCGGTGACGGGATCGGCAGGCTGTCGTCTCGCAGCCCCTGCAGGTGAAACTCGATCGCCTGGCGTATCGAGTTCTCCGTTTCTTCGATCGTCGAGCCCGTGGCGACGCAGCCCGGCAAATCAGGAACATATGCCGCGAAGTTTGAACCTGCGTCTTCAATGACGATCGCGTATTTCACGTGAACCTCGTATACCTTCAAGACCAGCCTGGCGGAGGATACTCTTGAGCGTCCCAGGCGCCAAATCATCGGACGGTTTGCCAGCCACTGTTACGCGGCCGCTCTTTACTGGGTGCCTGAACTGCCGATGACTGCCTCTGCGTGCAATCTCAGTCCATCCTTCTTTTCGCAGTATGCGTAGCACCTCGCGTACCTTCATCAGGCGAGTCTGGGAGCAGTCGCCCGAAAACGGCAGCTATCGAACTCGGTGATTCCAGAAGTTTCGGACGCCGACGAGTTGTCGCCGAGCCTAGAACAGGGCTCCGTGCGATAACCTCCGAGGGGCGACAGACATCGTCATGTTGTTGCCGCCCATTCCCGCGCGCTGACCGATCGACTCCAGCTGACATTACACGGGTGGGCCAGGCAACAGCATGATGATGGCTGGCGCCCGTGCGATGCCCCCAAGGCGCAACATGACCATGACTGGCGCACCCGCGATTGCGGGCAGCTAGAACTGCGGTTCGAGCACCTCGTCCGGCACCCTGACGTTCGCCTCTGAACGAGCTTCCGCCGCATACCCATTGACCTCGAACGCCGCTGCACGCTGCTCGAGATCCTGCTGACCCTGCTCACGCTCGGTGACCGGAATGTCCTCCGGATAACCGGGCTCCACGCGCAGGAACAGCACCACGGCCTCGTCGCCATTACCGGCTCCGGTGCGCAGGACTCTCGGCTGCTCCGAAGAGTTCTTCGGCTGCGCATATACCATCGACGCGATGGCAGACGGCACATCCGCCATATCGCGATCGATCCACAGCGGCGCGTTCCAGATTCCGCCGTGCTCTTCGGCCAGGGCTTCGGCAGCCGCGAGCAGATCCCCCGACTCGTCGGCATCGAGCGCATCGTAGTAGGCCGTCGCAGCTTCGGCCGCGAGGTTCTCGGCGGCTTCCCGGGCCAGAATCGAGCGGATCTCCTCAGCGACGTCTTCGAGTGGCCTGGGCTCCGGTAGATAGTGCGCCGTGACGCGGACGATAGCGACGCGCTCGTCGCTGAGCTCGATCAGATCGCTGTTCTCCTGGGTGGCGATCGACGTATCGTCGAATGCGAACTGGATGACGGGCGTCGGGTCGGCAAAGCGGTCCGTGTTACCCGTCCGCGTCAGCCGCTCGATCGTTTCGAGCTCGAGCCCGAAGGCTTCGGCAACGCTCGCCAGGTCATCGCGAGCATCGTAGGCGTCGTTGGCGAGGTCGTTCGCCTGCTCGTAGAAGACCGAGTAAGCCTCGTCGCTCGCCAGATCGTTCTCGAGCTGGTCGCGAACGGCTTCGAACGGCTGCGGATCGCTGGACCTGACGTCGTCGAGCCTGAGGATATGAAAACCGAACTCGGTCTCCACCGGGCCCGTGGTTTCTCCGACAGCCATCGAAAACAGGGCGTCCTCGAACGGACCCTCGAGCACGCCGCGGGCCATCCAGCCGAGCTCGCCGCCCAGGTTGCGCGTACCGACGTCGTCGGACACCTCGGCCGCCAGTTCGGCGAAATCCTCGCCGGCCTCGAGGCGCGCCAGCACGGCCTCGGCTTCCGCTTCGGCCTCCTGGTAGTCATCCCCTTCCGGCTCGATCAGGATATGCCTGACGAATCGTTCCTCGCTGACTGCGTAGCGCTCGATCTCCTCTTCGTAGTAAGCGCGAAGCTCCTCTTCGGTGATCTCGATGTTCGCGGCAATGCTGGGTAGATCGAGCTCGACGAACTCGATATCCACCGCCTCGTCGGTCATGAAGAGATCGGAATTCAGGGCATGGTACTCGGCCACCTCGGCGTCGGTAATCTCGACCTGATCGAGGAAGTCCTCGACGAAGAAATGGGTGTAGGCAATCTCGCGACGCTCGAACAGGAGCTCGATATAGCGCCGGAATTCGGCAGGGGTAACGAACGACGAGTCGACGATGCCATTCTGCCATTGAACGATCGACATGAGATCGCGCTGCTCTGCCTCGAACCCCGCTGGCGTCAGTCCCTCCTGCGCCAGCAGCGACATGTAGATATCCTGCGAAAACCGGCCGCCCGCTTGAAACGTCGGATCGTTGCGTATCGCCTCGGCGACCTGCCGGTCGGAAACCCTGAAGCCCGAATCCACGACGCGCTGACGCAGGACCTCGCGCATGACCAGCTCGTCGAGCACGGAGCGCCGGATTTCGGTCTGCATATCGGTCGTGATTTCGTCCGCGAGCAGCTGCTGAATGCGATTCTGCTCGATTCTCAGACGGCGATCGAACTCCGTAATCGGAATCGACTCACCGTTGACCTTTGCCGCAAACGAGAGCTGCGTAATGCTGAAATCGATTCCGAAAAAGATGAACGTGACAGCGATCAGAGACAGGAGCCCAATCGCTATGTAGCGGCCGATGGATTCTCGAAAAACCTGCAGCATGACTATCCGCCAATTCGATGTTGGCCAATCAAAAGGGCAGATTCATCCACCGGCGAAA
>JASFSD010000107.1:0-7562 GCA_050114575.1 Gammaproteobacteria bacterium
GTTCTGCAGCATACTGACACCGTCCCTGCTGCCGGCCGCCGAGCTCGCGGACCCCGAAGCAATCGAGCGCTTTCTGGCAGACGCGGTCTCGGCTCACGAGCTTCCCGGACTCGTGGCCCTGATCACCGACGAGGATGAAGTGCTCTACGTCTCGGCGCACGGGCAGCGCGACGTGGCGGGCGAAAAACCCATGACCACGGACACGATCTTCCGCATCGCCTCGATGACCAAGCCGATCGCGGCGACGGCGATCATGATGCTCGTGGAGGAAGGCAAGCTGTCGCTGGACGATCCGATCGGCGACTACGTGGAGGACTTGCGGGACGTCCGCGTGATCACCAGCGAGGTCGCGGAAGATGGCAGCTTCACGTCCCGCCCGGCAGAAAGAGCCATCACGATTCGGCACCTGCTATCGCACTCATCCGGTCTCGCAAACGGTTTCGCGAGTGAGACGGTAACGGCGCTGACGAGCGCGGGTGTCGCCGAGCCCGATTTGCCCCTGCTCTACGACCCCGGTGAAGGCTGGTCTTACGCGCGAGGCATTGCGGTCGTCAGCCGCCTGCTCGAGGAGATCGAGGGCATTGGCCTCGACGAGTTTCTCGAGCAGCGCCTGTTCGCGCCACTGGGCATGGACGATACGTCTTTCGTCGTGCCGCGAAGCAAGATCGATCGCGTCACGACCACGCACCGCCGCGATGCCAACGGCAATCTCGTCGAGACGCCGAATGGAAACGACATCCGCTCGAACGTCAGTGGCGACGGCGGCCTGCACTCGACGGCCGAGGACTACGCCCGTTTCATTCGATTCATCCTCAATGACGGAGTAACGGCTGAAGGTGAACGGTTGTTGAGCCGGCGAATGGTCGCCGAGCTCGGCCGCAACCAGCTCGGCAACGTGCGCGTCGCACCGCAGGACGAACCGAACCCTGCGCTCGCGCTCGCCTTCCCTCTCGGCGCCGGCCGTGACGGCTTCGGCCTCGGTTTCCAGGTGACCGGCCAGCATGATGACCCGAACATGCGCGCACCGGACAGCATGAGCTGGGCCGGAATCTTCAACACGGAATTCTGGATCGACCCCGAAAACGACATCGGTGCGGTCCTGCTGCTGCAGTACCTGCCATTCTACGACCCGGCTGCGATCGAGTTGCTGCAGGGGTTCGAAGCCAGAGTCTATTCGGAGCTGCGCTGACTCACGTCGCTGCCTTCAGGGCGGCGTCAGGCGGAAACGAGATCAGCAATCGCTGCCGGAGCAGGACCGCCCGTAGCCCAGTCGAGCAACTCGACGGTGTGCACGATGGGCCGATCCGTTCCCGCTCCGAGCTGCGTCATGCAACCGAGATTGCCGGCGGCAATGACATCGAATTCGAGCTTCGCGAGGTGGCCGAGCTTGCGCTCCCGGAGCTGGCCCGCGAGCTCGGGCTGCAGCATGTTGTAGGTTCCGGCCGAGCCGCAGCAGACATGGCCCTCGGGTATCTCGACGACGTCGAAGCCAGCCGCTCGCAGCAGCTCGCGCGGCGGCGCCTGGACGCCGAGACCATGCTGCATCGAGCACGCCGAGTGATAGGCGACCCGGAGCCCGCCGGGCCGGGCCACGGCCGGCAAGCCGAGCTCGACAATGAGCTCCGTGACGTCGCGAGCAAGCCCGCTGATGCGCGCCGCGGAATCGGCCAGCGTCTCGTCTTCGCGAAAGACGAAGCCGTAGTCCTGCAGGTGGACACCGCAACCCGAAGCCGTGACGGCGATCGCATCCAGTGGTTTGCCGTTTTCGATCGTCTCGAGACGCCCGATCAAACCGGAAGCCAGATTGCGTGTCTCACCCGGCCGACCCAGATGATGCGGTAACGACCCGCAGCAACCGGAAAGCTCGACCGGCTCCAGCCCCATTCGATCGAGCAGCCGGAACGTCGCCGCATTGGCCGAGGCACCGAGCACGCTCTGCACGCACCCCGTGACGACGCCGATGCGGGGCCTCGTCGCCGAAGCAGGCGAAGAGCCTGTGTCGGCCGAAGCGCTGCGCGAATCCGCATTGCCGGACGGCGATCGGTCTCTCGGAGGGATGAGCGCCATCGCCGATCTGAGCTTGCCGGGCAGCAAGGCCGCGAACGGCCGCACGAGTTGTCCCAGCCGCATGATCAAAGCAAACCGCTGCGGATACGGCATGACGGCGGCCAGGAACGCGCGCATCCAGCGCTGGCTCCAAGGCCGACGGTAAGTCCGCTCGATGTGCGCCCGCGCGTGATCGACGAGGTGCTGATAATTGACACCCGACGGGCAGGTCGTCATGCAGGCGAGACAGGACAGACAGCGATCGACGTGCTGCACGACCTCGGCCGAAGCGGGCCGATCGTTCTCGAGCATGTCCTTGATCAGGTAGATGCGCCCGCGCGGGCTGTCGAGCTCGTCACCGAGCATCAGATAAGTCGGACAGGTTGCCGTGCAGAAACCGCAATGCACGCAGTTGCGCAAAATCGCCTCGCTCTCGCGAATCGCGGAGCTCTTGCGCTGCTCTGCCGTGAACCGGGTCTGCATCGTCAGTCCATCCGGCCGGGGTTCAGACGTCCGGCCGGGTCGAACGCCTGACGCAGCTTGTCGAGCACCGGTGCCAACGCGGCCGAGGGTGGCTGCTGCCGACAGGTTCGGCTGTCCGGCGGCGCCTTGACCAGAAACGCGTGGCCGTCGCGCAGGGAGCCGCGGACTCGAGGCGAATCGACGGATTTGAACGCCGCCCAGACGAGCCCGCCGCCCCAGTCGAGCAGGTAGCGCTCGGGTGAAATTGCCTCGACGACGCGCGGCGCGTCACTCGGCGGTATCGAAAGACGCCAGACGACGGGCCACTCGGCGAGCGCCTCGACGCCCGCAGTTTGTGCCCAGTACGCCCGCGAGTCGTCGGCATCGAGCCGCTCCACCTCGGGCCTGCCCAGATCCTCGAGCAGTGCCGCTTCCCGCGCGGCAACCGATGCCGTTATGCCCTCGAGCCTGAGCGCGCTGCCGCGCCACGGATCGAAGGCCGCGCTCGACACCTCGTGGGCAGAGCCGAGAGCGAGCGACAGCGTGCGCGCGGCGTCGGCCGGCTCGAGATCGGGCACGATCAGCGTCAGCTCGGTTTCGGGCTGAGGCACGACTTTGAGCGTGACCTCGGTCATGACGGCGAGACTGCCCCAGGACCCGGCCAGCACTTTGGTCAGATCGTAGCCGGTCACGTTCTTGACGACCTGACCGCCGGCTTTGAATGTCTGACCCTCGCCGTTTACAGCCGTGACACCGAGGAAGTGATCACGCGCCGCACCGGCCGAGATCCGCCTCGAGCCCGAGAGGTTGGCGGCGAGCACGCCGCCGATCGATTGCTGCGCGGCGTCCGTGCCCAGCAATCGCGACAGATTCGGCGGCCCGAAGGCAAAGCGCTGCCGATTGTCGGCAAGCAGAGCGTCGAGCTCGGCGAGTGGTGTCGCCGCCCGCGCCGTCAGCACGAGCTCCGACGGCCGGTAATCGACAACGCCCGTCAGCAGTGAAAGATCGAGCCGCTCGGCGTCGACCGGGCGGCCGATTGCCCGCTTGGAGCCCATGGCGACCGGCTCGAGCGGGCGCTCGTCGGCAGCGAGAATCTCGGCAAGCTCGGCAGTGCTTGCAGGTTTCAGCACCGAAGACTGGTCGGATCCGGCCATCTAAAAGCGGGGCAGATCTGGAAAGCGCTCGGCACCGGAATGCACGTGCTCGCGACCGAGCTCGGCACATCGATGCAGCGTCGGGTACACCTTGCCCGGATTGAACCTGAGCTCCGGATCGAAGGCTCGCTTGACGCGATGCTGCTGCTCGAGATCGGCCTCACCGAACTGATAAGGCATCAGATCCCGCTTCTCCAGGCCGACGCCGTGCTCGCCGGTCAACACGCCGCCGACGTCGACACAGAGCCTAAGGATGTCGTGGCCGAAGGCTTCGGCTTTCTCGAGCTCGTCGGACTCGTTCGCATCGTAGAGAATGAGCGGGTGCAGATTGCCGTCGCCGGCGTGAAAGACGTTGGCGACGCGCAGGCCGTACTGCTCCGACATCCGGCTGATCGCGCCGAGCACGTTGGGCAACTCGCTGCGCGGTATCGTGCCGTCCATGCACAGATAATCGGGGCTGATGCGTCCGACTGCCGGGAACGCCGCCTTGCGCCCGGCCCAGAACTTCAGCCGCTCGTCCTCGCTCGTCGATGCGCGACAACTCGTCGCACCGTGGCCGTTGGCGATCTCGGTGACGGACTCGATCAGGCAATCGACCTCGACCGTCGGTCCGTCGAGCTCGACGATGAGCAGGGCCTCGACGTCGAGCGGATAACCGGCGTTGACGAAATCCTCGGCGGCGTGGATGGCCGGACGATCCATGAGCTCCATGCCGGCTGGAATGATGCCGGCCGCAATGATGTCGGCAACGGCAGCGCCGGCGGCCTCGATGCCCGCGAACCCGATCAACAGCGCCCGGGCCGTCTGCGGCCGCCTCAGAATCCGGACCGTGACCTCGGTGACAATGCCGATCAGGCCCTCCGAGCCTACCGTCAACCCGAGCAGGTCGTACTGCGCACTGTCGAGATACCGACCGCCGAGGCGCAAGACCTCGCCATCGGGCGTCACGAGCTCGACGCCGAGCACGTTGTGCGTCGTCAGACCGTACTTGAGGCAATGGACGCCGCCCGAGTTCTCGGCGACGTTGCCGCCGATCGTGCAGGCGATCTGACTCGAAGGATCGGGCGCGTAGTAAAAGCCACGATCGGCCACGGCATGGCTGATCGCGAGATTGGTCACACCGCTCTGCGCGACCACGCAGCGATTGGGGTAGTCGATATCGAGAATACGATTGAACTTGCCGAGACCGACGACGATCGCATCCGCCGCGGGAATCGCTCCGCCCGACAACGATGTGCCGGCGCCGCGCGGCACCACGTTGACGCCCGACTCGTCGGCGTAACGCAGCACCTTGGCCACCTCGTTCGTGGTCGACGGGAGAACGACGGCCAGCGGCTGCTGGCGGTAGGCCGTCAGCGCGTCGGTTTCATACGCGGACAGCCGCAGCGACTCGGTGATCACGCTCTCGGCTGGCAGCAATCGGTTCAGACCCGCAACGATTTCCTCTCGTCGCTCGAGAATGGCCGGGTCCGGTGTGGGCATGCAAATCATGAACGACCTTGAAAAGACTTATGCGGGCGAAGATTCCGGGCACAACTATACTCGACCGGTACCCGGATGAAGGGTCAGCGGATGAAGGGTCAGAGCCCTTTTCTGGAAAAGGGCTCTGACCCCTCTTATTCTCTACCGATGGTTGATGAAGCCCTCAACGGCGACCTTTCGGTCCGAGCCACCGTGCGGACGGCCTCCATGGAATGGTCGCCGAGCCCGAGCCCCAGCGTCTGGCGCAAGCGCGTGCATCGCGTCGGCCCACCGGAGTCCGGTCAGGTCACGTCGGTTGTCCGCTATGAAGCAGATTCGAGCTTCCCGGCGCACGAGCATCCCGAAGGCGAAGAAATTCTCGTGCTCGAGGGCGTGTTTTCCGACGACCGCGGCGACTGGCCGGCCGGCACCTATCTGTTGAATCCGGAAGGCTACAGTCACGCACCATCCTCGCGAGAAGGCTGTGTGCTGTTTGTGAAGCTGAGGCAGTTTCCGGGCCCGGACCGGGACCAGGTCGCCGTCGATACGAACGGCCTCCCCTGGCAATCGGGCGACGTAGCGGGCGTCGAGATCAAGCCGCTTTACTCGCAAACCGGCTTCAGCGATTCGATGACCATCGAAAGGTGGCCACCCGGTCATGCTCCAGGGAGCATCAGCTACGACGAGGGTGCCGAGCTATTCGTGCTCGATGGCGAATTCAGCGATGAGGCCGGCAGCTACCCCGCCGGCACCTGGACACGATTCCCGAGCGGCGGGGCGCACTCGCCGACGACAGCCGGCGGTTGCACCGTCTACATCAAGCGCGGCGGCCACGCGTACCTGCGCCAGCAATAGTTCGGATCGGATACCGACCACAGCGAGCCATCTTGTGTTGCTTATTTGCAACAGTCCGCACCATATTGGCCCAAATTCTGTTGTGAAGAGCGTACAATTGCGCGGCTGACATTTTCGGTCCAGGGGGACAGCATGCAAACCAAGCGTTACGGTGTCGCGGCGACAGTCGCGCTGAGTATCCCATCACTCTTCTTTTTCGATGTTCGCGTCGCACTCGCGCAGCAGGCGAACGCGCAGGAAACCGTCATCGTCACCACGGCCCGGCGCCGCGCCGAGTCGTTTCAGGACGTGCCGATCACGATCACGGCCTTCACCGAGGAAGACATCGAGGCCGCCGGGATCACGAGGCCGCAGGACTTCGTTGCGCTGACGCCGAATGTCACGCTCGTGGAAACTCAGAATCAGGGCACTTCGTTCCTGACCATCCGCGGCATCTCCCAGGCCAGAAACAGCGAGCCGTCGGCTGCCGTGCTCGTCGACGGCGTCCTGCTGACCAACCCCGCGCAATTGACGCAGGAGCTCTTCGACGTCCAGCAGATCGAGGTGCTCAAGGGCGCGCAGGGCGCGGTCTATGGCCGCAACGCTATCGGCGGCGCGATCGTCGTGACCACCCGGGAGCCGGGCGATACGTTCGAGGGCCGACTGAAGCTCGGGCTCGACGACGGATCAGGATTCAACGCCGGTATCTCAGCCGGAGGACCGCTCGGTGATTCCGACACGCTCAAGTATCAGGCGTCGTTGTCGTACTACGACACGGATGGCTGGATCCCCAATACCTATCTGAATGAAGAAGCCGATCCGTTCCAGGATATCTCGCTGCGCGCCCGGCTGATCTGGGAGCCCAACGATCGACTCAAGACAGACGCCCGGATCTACGTATCCGAGGTCGACACCCAGGCGCTCTACTTCAACATCGTCAATCCGTTCGGCGCTACCTACACAGACGCCGACGACACGACTCTGCCGGTTCGCGTGAACAACCGCGGCGTCAACGACCGCGATCTCTCACAGCTCGCGTTCAAGCTCGATTACGAGCTCGACGCGGCGACGTTTACCTCGATCACGTCGATCGACTCGATCGAGGAAATTCTGACGGGCGACCAGTGGAACTTCGTGCCGATCGAGGAATCTCTACTCGTTTCGTTCGGATTCGATGACCAGGCTCAGCATCAATTTCTCGACGTCGAGACCGTGAGCCAGGAATTCCGCTTCACCTCGAGCGGTGAGGAGCGCCTGCGATGGATCGGCGGCGCCTACTTCGTGCAGACCGATCGCTACATCTCGACGGGCAATATCACGGATCGGGGCGAAGGTGCATTTCCCGTCTATCGCACACCCCGCGGCAATTTCCCGTTCGACGATTCGATTTACCCGAACAGCTTCCAGCAGACCTTCCTTGCCGACAGCCAGGACAACTTTGCCTGGGCGGTTTTCGGAGAACTGGCCTACGACATCAGCGATCGGACGGAGGTTGCCGTCTCGCTCCGCTATGACGAAGACGAGCGCGAGAACACGACCGAGACACCGCAGAACTTTATCCCTGGCGCACTGACCAACGCTTTCACCGGCGAGGTCCGGAAGAAG
>JASFSD010000108.1:0-7521 GCA_050114575.1 Gammaproteobacteria bacterium
GTCGTGATGAACGCGCCGAGCTACTTCGTCGATATCCGGTTCCAGGAAGATCACGTCGTCATCTATAACGAGGCCTACGACGTGAGCCGCAGCGTGCCGCTCGGGGACGAATTTGCGCCGGCAGATCCGAACGGTCAATGGGGCAATGTCCGCGGTCGGATCGAAGGCGACGAGCTGATTGTGGAGAGCAGGGACTACCCGCCTTCGCGCTGGGGGCTGGGTGCTGCGACGCAGATCAACGGCGGCGGCGCCGATGTGCCGTCGAGCGCGGAGAAGCGCGTCACGGAAAGGTTCTCGACCAGCGCCGACGGGCTGACGTTGCAGTACGAATACGACCTGTTCGACCCGACCTATATGAGTCGGGAGCATACAGCGCGCATCGAGATGCGCCGCGTTGCGGATAGTGCGCCGATGTACGAGTACGACTGCAATGTCGAGTCGGCGAGGCAATTCTCCCGCGCGGCCGGCGAGAGCGTGCTGTCGACCGACGAATGACGTCGATACTGCCGGAGGTAGAAACCGCCGGAAGTCAGAACTGTTGGAAGTCAGAACTGTTGGAAGTCAGAACTGCCAGAGGACGCCGACTGAGGGAATGGTAGGCAGGTAACTGAGCTCGTCGAGCATCAATCGGCCGGCGTTTTCCTCTTCACCGATTTCGAACTCGACGCAGCACGGGTTGTAACGGTTGGTCAGATTGGCGAACTCCAGTGAGACGTCGAGCTGGCTGCGCCTCAAGGCAAACGTCCGTGAAACGCGGAGGTCCAGGCTGCCGAAGGCTTCGAGGCGCGCGCCATTTCTGCCGGCCGTCGTCACCGTCGGCGTTGCCGCCGCAGGATCGAGCATGACGGCCGTTGTCGGCCAGCCGGCCCGATACGCGAGCCCCGTGCTCAGCGTCCACTTTGCGGTGTCCCAGGAGAATCCGGCGTTGAAGGCATAGGATTGATCCCAGGATCTCGGGACCGTCGATTCTCCGAATCGGTCATGGACTCGGGCTCGGCTCAGGGAACTCCACCATTGGAAGCGTCCGATCCTGCCGTCGAGCGTCGCTTCGATGCCGCGCGCGCTCGCGCTCGTCGGAGCAATGCGAATGCGATCGGGCTTGAGCTCCGGTAGCAATACACGTGGATTGAGAAGGTTTTCGAACCTGGGGCGGAGCCGGTTCATCGACTTCTCGTAGCCTTCGACCCGAAGCTCGAGGCCCTCGGTGATTCGCCAGTCGACGCCCACCACGATTTGATCGGAACGTTGCGGAGCGAAAAACTCCGTGATGCCATCACTGACCTGAAGCTCGTTGATGGCCTGGGTCTGGTAGAAGCGCCCCCAGCTTGCGCGAAAAGCCAGATCGTCGGAGACGGAGTATCGCAGGCCGAACCGCGGGGACAACATGGTGTCATCGCGCTGCCCGAGGTCGTGACGTTGCCAGCGGACACCGAATTCGGTCGTCAACGAGTCGGTCCAGTCGAACCTGAGCGTAGAGAACAGGCTTAGCTCGCGCGACTCCGGGGCCAGCCGGAGCTCTCGACTGCGTGTGCTCGAGTCCGGTGCTCCGCCGACCGCGAACAGCAGGTCGTAGCTGACATCGTCCCGGTACGAATAACGGCCATTGGCCCGGGCGAGCGAGCCGCCGAACTCGAGCAGCATGCGCGCTGCGATCACGCGCGACCATTCGGTTCGAAGCTCGTCGATCGTGAATGTGCGCTGATCCTCGAGTGAACCCTGGCTGAGCCCGCTCTTTGCGGTGGTGCCGAAGCGATCGCTGTCGAACGAAGTGCGCGCTACCACGGTCGAGCCGCTCATAGCGCCGTTTATCTCATGGTCGAGCTTGATCCAGGCGTAGCTATCCAGTTGTGTCGACTGCGCGCGCTCTTCACGATCGACGTCGTCGCTCAGGGAGATGTCGTCCTCGACTCTGAGAATGTTTGCTGTCAGTTCCAATCGATCGTTGATCCCGAAACCGAGTTTCGCAAATACGTCTGTGTACCTCGGACGCTCGGGCTGGTCACTGAACCGGTCGTAAAGGATGTCGAGATTGCTGCGTCGAATGGACGCCATCCACTCGTTCTGGCCCTCGCCGAAGCGGCCCGAGCTGAGAAAGGAAGAGTTGAAAAAGCTGAACCCGATCTCGTGGTGCGGTTCGGTCGGCCCCGGCATGGTCGCGACATCGATGACGCCCGACATGCGACCGCCGAAGGACGCGGGAAAACCGCCCGTGTAGACATCGATCGATTCGACGATTCTCGAGTCGATCGCGGAAAAGACGTTTTGAAAGTCCTTGAGATGGAACGGGTGATAAAGACGAAGGCCGTCCAGACGGACGAGCGTTTCTCCGATCTCGCCGCCACGCACGTTCGACAATGCCGACCAGCCGTTGGATGCCATGCCGGGAAGGCGCGCGGTTGCGCGCAGCGTGTCGTCGCCGAGGTTCGGCAGGCTTTCCAGCGTGAAGTCGCGGATCTGCCAGCCCGGCGCGGTCTGCGTGCGGCGAATCTCGTACTGGCTCGCCGCGACGATGACCTCTTCGACAGGGAGCCGGGACTGTTCGCGCCTTGGCCGTTGGTCGGATCCCCCGGCAACAAGCCTGCCTGCCGGAGTTTCGGCGGCCGGCGACTGCGGTCGCGGTGCCCGCACGATCAGCCAGGAGTCGTTGAGCCCGCGGCGCAGTTTCAGTCCGTGCGGCGCGAGAATCTGCGTGAGCGCTTCAACGGCGTCGCGCGTGTCCGGTTTCGTCTCAACCTGCATCCATGGCCGAACCAGGTCGCTGCTGTAAAACAGACGATGCCCCTGCTGCTCGAATGCCCGCAGCGCTTCGTCGAGCGATTCGCCGATCGAAGGCTCTTCGGCGAGAGCCACCGCAGACGCCGCCAGCGCCAGACATTTCGTCAGTGCCGCAAATCCTTGCTTCCGACCGAGCCGCACTCCGGCTACCTCGTTCGCGGTGACTGCCGCCTGCTTGCGCGGCGGCGGCTCAAGGGACGTCAGTTCTGTGAATGACTATAGTGCCGTCGTCGGTGGTCTCATAGCGAAAGTCCGTGGTGGCGACGATGAGGTCGAGTACCTCCAGGGGCGTATGGTCGTCGAGGTCGCCCATGAGGTTTTCTGTCGCGGCTATGCGTTCGACATAGTACGGCTCGAACGCGAGGCGATTGCCGGTTTCGCGCGCGACCCAGGTCAGGTAGCTCAGGATCGAGTGGGACGCAGGCGGAATCGCAAGCGATTCGACCCAGGCCCAGGCGGGATCCGTCGGCGGAAACTCGCGCTGCACCAATGCGCCGCCGGGCGACAGCTCGATTTCACTGCCGGCGTTGGCAGCGATGTCGATATCGCTTCCGCGGTCGGTGACCGCGACGCGCCCGCTGCGAACCCGAACTCTGAGCACATTCTGAATCGTTGCAACCTCGAATTGCGTGCCGATGTCCTGAACAATGCCGTAAGCCGTGACGATTTCGACTGGTGCGGAAGATGCGCGGCCATCGGAGTCGAAGTAGACCGTGCCCGTCACGAGTTCGTAGCGTGAGTTGCTGAGCACGATCTCTGTGTTCGCATTCAACCGCAACGATCCACCTTCCGCGAGCGCGAGCGCGACGCCGCCGTCGCCCCGGGTTCTCAAATGTGTGCCCGGAGCGAGGTGCTGAGTTCCGGCGATGTCCTGCCATGACTCGGCTTCGCTCATACGAAGCTCTATCGTCCCCTGCGAAATCGCAATCGTCGCGGCGGGAACGATGTGGGAATTCATCATGAGCTGGAACAGCGCACCGGTCACGAGGAGCGCGGCGATGGTGGCCGCGACGGCGAGTCGCGGTATGCGCCGCCGGGCTCTGACCTTGCGTTGCCAGGCCAGGCGCGCAGCTGCAAACACCTGATCGCGATGCTCCTGCGGCGGCTCGGTGCGACGACCGGCAGCCCGAATGATCTCGGCGAGCGGGTCGGCCGTGTTGCCGTCGTTCTCATACATAGCCTTTTCCTCTGCCATTCCTTGCTGTGCCGAATGGCACGATGTCGGCTGATTCGTCCAGCGCGAGAATTGCTTCGCGAAATGCGTGGCGGGCTCTGGTGAGCAGCGATTCCGCCGCCTTTGGTGCGATCTCGAGTTTCTCGGCAATCTCCTTTACGGAGTTGTCCTCGATGTACTTCCATTCCAGCACGTTGCCGTAGTGCGAAGGCAGGTAGTCGAGGGTTTGCTCGATTATCTGCAGCAGTTCGAGACGCGCTGTTCGCTTTTCGGGTTGGAGATCGTCGGGAGCACGCAGGGCTTCTGCAATCGTCTCCAGGGCGCCGGCCGGGTCGGCCAGCGAGACGTGCGGGGGTTGGGCCGAGTGCCGTCGCGCACGGTCGATCAGCGTATTGCGACAGATCCTGAGCATCCAGCCATACAGAGACGCTTCGCCGCGATATGTGTCGAGGCGCTCGAAAGCCTTGCACAGAGACTGCTGCACGACATCCCGGGCTTCGTCTGCATTGCCATTGGTTCGCGCCAGCGCGAACCGATACAGGCGCGGGAAGTAGCCATCGAAGACGGACTCGAACAGCGACTCGTCGCCATCGAGTAGCCGCCGGACAATAGATAAATCGTCGTGCATAGCGTCGCCCGCAATAGACACCGTAACTGTTATGACGCGCCGGCGCGAGGAATCCTTCGACGACGGCCGGGAAGATACCCGGGGCCTTATGTCGCACGGTCACGCGAAGGATGACCGGTATGGCACCGGCGCCGGGGGGCAGTGTCGCTGCCGCTGTGTCCCGCTTCTGCGACTTTGCTATATTGGTCGTGGATCGCGTATCGCAGAAGAGGGGGGACCGCAATGCGAACGGCGAGAGACATTCTGCAGTTCAAGGGCAGCACCGTCTGGTCGGTCAGTCCGGATGACACAGTGCTTCATGCGCTGGGCGTAATGGCTGAGAAAGAGATCGGCGCCGTGCTCGTGCTGGAGGCCAATCACGTCGTCGGCATTCTGACCGAGCGGGATTATGCACGGAAGGTCGTTCTGGCCGGTCGGTCGTCGAAGCAATCGGCGATTCGGGAGGTCATGACGCACGACGTCATCTGCATCGAGCCGGAACGCACAGTCGACGAGTGCCTTGCCATCATGACCGACGAGCGCGTTCGTCACCTGCCCGTCGTCGAGAGCAAGCGCGTGGCGGGGCTGGTCTCGATCGGGGATCTGGTTCGGGCGACCATCGCCGAGCAGGAACAGGTCATCGAGCATTTACAGCACTATATCGCCGGCTGAACCTGCTGTTCGAACGCGCGTCGGCCTAGGTATACTGGGACAAATTGTCCGGGGGAATACCTATGCGATCGAAAATTGGCCTCGCGCTGGCCGTCCTGCCTCTCACATTTCTCACTGCCTGCGGCGGCGGGTCCTCCGGGCCGGCCGTAACGGAAGACGGCTGGCAGCTGCTCTTCGACGGCAGCTCGATCGACCATCTGAACGCCGTTGGCGACGCCAACTGGAGAATCGAAGACGGGAGTGTCATCGCCGATCAGAGCAGCGGTGCGAGTTTCCTCGTTACGCCGGACTCCTATTCCGATTTCGAGCTGGAGCTCGAGTTCTGGGTCAATACGGAGGCGAACAGCGGCGTTTTCCTGCGCTGCCAGGATCCGACCACGATCAGTGACACATCCTGCTACGAAGCAAACATCTACGATACCCGGCCCGACCAGACCTACCGCACAGGTGGCATCGTCAACGTCGCGGAGCCTGCGGAGTTCGTTTACACAGGCGGCCAGTGGAACCGCTACGAAATCACGGCCAACGGCAACCGCCTGCAGGTTGCGCTGAATGGGCGGGACCTCGTCGACGTCGAGGACTCGCAGTTCGCCAGCGGTCCCATCGCGCTGCAGTACGGCTCGGGTATCGTCAGGTTCCGCAACGTCAGGGTCAGGCCGCTTTAATTCATGCCCGCATCGCAACGTAGCGGCAGCCGGTCCTACCGCCGGTTCTTGAAGAGCTGGCTCGACGACCCTTTTGCCGTCGGCGCGGTCGCGCCCAGCGGGCGCCCGTTGGGCAGAATGATGACGCGCGAGGTCGGGGCGGGCGATCGAGTCCTCGAGCTCGGCCCTGGCACCGGCACGCTGACCAACGAGATTCTCGCGCGCGGCGTTTCCGAAGATGAGTTGTTTCTTCTCGAGCGCAGCCGTCGGTTTGCCGAGATGCTCGAGTGCAGTTTTCCGCAGGCGACTGTTCTGCAGGGCGATGCCACAGTCAGGCAGGATGCGCTCATACCCTTCAGCGGCACGTTCGACTGCGTCATCAGCGGATTGCCGCTGGTGCTCTTCAGCCGAGAACAGAAGCGGCGCCTGTTGCGCGAGGCGTTCAGCCTGCTGACGGTAACCGGTGCGTTCTACCAGTTCACCTACGGCGGGCGCTGCCCGCTCGATCGGCGCCAGCTCGATCGGGAAGGGCTCAAGGCGCGATGCATCGGCTTTATCGCTCTGAATGTACCGCCGGCCTTCGTGTTTCGAATCTCCCGGGCAGGTACAGGCCCATGATTCTTCGGCGGATTATGCGTCCGATTGCCTGGGCCTCGTCGGCGCTCCTGGTGCTCACCGTCGTTGCCGGCTGCGATCGCGGGCTGGACCCGGAGCTCGTGTCGATCAGCTTTGCCGGTGGGGCAGGGAGCGCTCAGCCGCGCCTGACGATCGGTCCCGCCGGCGGCGCGGTGCTGAGCTGGCTGGAACCGGACGGCAACGAGCGGGTGCTGAAGTACTCCCGCTATCAGGAAGGGGCCTTCCTCGAGCAGCGAGAGGTGGCTCGCAGCCCGCAGATGTTCGTCAACTGGGCCGACTTTCCTTCGGTCACTGCGATTACCGACGAGCTGTGGTTTGCACACTGGCTCCGGCGGCGCGAGGGTAGCGGCGCCTACGACATTGCCACGGCTATATCGCATGACGGTGGGCTGAGCTGGACCCCGGCAGAGCAGATGAACGAGGACGACGCCGTGGCCGAGCACGGCTTTGTCAGCGTGTTCGGTTGGGATGATGAGATTGCCGCCTTCTGGCTCGACGGACGTGAGCTCGCCAACTGGTCGTTCGATGATCCCGACGCGCTGCTCGGAACCAGTCTGCGCCTCGCTCGATTCGATGCCGAGGGCGTCGCCGTCAGCCGCGAGGTTGTCGATGAGCTCGTCTGTGACTGCTGCCAGCCCGATGTGGCGATGACCGGAGGCGCGCCGATTGTCGCTTACCGGGACCGGACGCCGGCCGAGATTCGCGACGTTGTCGTGCGGCGCTGGGACAATCGCGGCTGGTCTGCGCCCCTCAATCTCGGCAACGAGGGTTGGTTCATCGAAGGATGCCCGGTCAACGGACCGGCGATTGCGGCATCGGGTGCAACGGTCGCGGTAGTCTGGTTCACGGCGGCGGATGGTCAACCGAGGGTGCGCCTGGCTCGATCGCAAGACGGCGCCCGGAGCTTTCCGACCGTTGTCGATGTCGATGCGAACGGTGCTTACGGTCAACCCGGCATCGTGCTCGATCCCGACGGCCGAATGCTGGTCAGCTCGTGGCGCCGCTCGGCCGAG
>JASFSD010000109.1:0-7482 GCA_050114575.1 Gammaproteobacteria bacterium
TTTTCGGCTGTTTGGCGGCGCCTTTCTTATCAGCTTTTCTCCGGTATTCGTGCGCCTGACATCGGTAGCGCCGACGGTCAGTGGTTTTTACCGGACGCTGTTTGGCGCCGTCGCGCTCATTGTCTATCTCGCGATCACGCGACAGGGGCGCCAGCTGTCACGACCGGTCGTGTACGCGGTCGTAGTTGCCGCCTTGTTCTTTGCTCTCGACCTTTGGTTCTGGCATCGGAGTGTCCTTCTCATCGGCCCCGGCCTGTCGACGCTGTTCGCCAATCTGCAGGTCTTCGTCATGATTGCTGCCGGCGTCGTTTTCTTTCGCGAACGACCCGGGAGGATTCAGCTGCTCGCGGCACTCCTGGCCGTTGCCGGCCTCGGGCTGATTCTCGGTGACGACTGGAATGCGCTCGGACCGGGATTCCGGACCGGGGTAATTCTCGGGCTATTGACCGCGTTGAGCTACGCCGGCTATCTGCTCGCCATGCGGCATGCCCGTTCCGGGTCCGATGGCAGCCTGCCCGTGGCCGAGGTAGCGACGGTGTCCCTGCTGACAGCGCTGCTGCTCTTCATTGCGGCACTCACGGAGGAGGTCGCGCTGCTGATTCCCTCGGTCGCCGATCTCGGCTGGCTGCTTGCCTACGGAATACTCGCACACGCATTCGGCTGGCTGTTGATTACGAGCAGTCTGGCCGAGGTGACGGCTGCGGAGGTCGGTATTGCGCTGCTGCTGCAACCCGCGCTGAGTCTGCTCTGGGACGTGCTGTTCTTCGGCCGCGCATTCACGGCGCTCGAGGTGGTCGGCGTCGTGGTGACGCTGGCTGCGATTTTTCTCGGGTCACAGCGTCGAGTTACCTGATCCGGCCGGCCGGGAGTATCATGCAACGGTATCAGGCAGTCTCTCCTCGCTGACATGAACGCACACGAGCCGCCAAAAGACCACGTCGACGATCCGGGCGAACGAGCCGCAGAATTCGGTGCCGACGACAATGACGACAACAAAGCGAACTGGCAGCGATTGATCTTCATGTTGGTCATGGCGCTGATCTTCGGTCTCGGGGTTACGGTCGCGACGATCGTGGTCGTGCTGCAGTTCTTCTGGGTTCTGTTCACGGGCGAGTCTAAAGACGAGCTCAAGTCGATCGGGCGCCAGCTCGGCGAGTACGGCAAAGAGATCGCGCTCTACATGACCTTCAACACCGAGGAGCGTCCGTTTCCTTTCGACCGGGATTGGCCATCGGATACTGATCAATAGGGGGAAGCAGCCAGAATGCATAAAAGGATTGCTGCGGCCGCAGCTGTCGCAGCCGGCATCTTCAGCTCCGGTAACCCGGTTCTGGCCCAACATGCGACGCCATTCGATATCCAGGATGGTGAAAGGGCATTCAACGATTCCTGCGCCAACTGCCATGGCCCCGACGGCAACCTGATCGCCGGTATCGACTTCGGTCGCGGCATCTATCGCAGCGATCTCAGCGACGACGCGATCATGGGGATCATTCTGAACGGAATACCCGATACGCCGATGCCGCCGACGCCGACGATGTCCGAAGAACAAGCCAGGCGTATCGTCGCGTATCTGCGTGCCTGGGCCGAGGAAGGCCGCGTGGAGATCGAGGGCAACGCCGAGCGCGGGCGTGCCGTGTTCTTCGGCGAGGGCGGCTGCGATGGCTGCCATGCCGTTGCCGGCATGGGCGCCCGGCACGGTCCCGATCTCAGCCGCATCGGACGCGAGCGCCGCGCGGCAGAGCTGCAGACGGCTCTGCTCGATCCCGCTCGGATTGTCGATCCGACGGGGCGCACCTATCGCGTGACGCTGGCCGGCGGTGAGGTCGTTTCGGGCCGCCTGCTGAATCACGACACTTTTACGGTTCAGCTCATCGATACCAACGACCGATTGCGATCGTTCGTCAAGGCGGATCTCAGGGATTACGGGTTTGCCCGGACTCCGATGCCGGCTTATGGCGACACACTGTCGCAGGAAGAGATCACGGATCTTGTCAGCTATCTGGCTTCACTGACCGGAGAGAACGAATGAGCAGCCGATGGACAATTACACTCGCAGCCATTCTGGTGGCTCCGGCAGTTGCGGCGGAGGTAACTTTCGAGAGGTTGTTGAATGCGGCTGACGAGCCGCACAACTGGCTCAATTACTCATCCACCTACGACAACCAGCGCTACTCGAGGCTCGATCAGATCACTCGTGGCAACGTGGACCGGCTCGAGTTGCAGTGGATCTGGCAGGCGCGTTCGCTGGAGAAATTCGAGGCGACACCGCTGGTCGTCGACGGCATTCTGTATACCGTGCAGGCGCCGAATGACATCGTCGCTCTCGATGCGGCGACGGGGCGTGTGTTCTGGACCTTCAACTACGAGAATCTGCCGGAGGCGCGCGCCTGCTGCGGCGCGGTGAATCGCGGCCTCGCCATTCATGGCGAGACGCTCTTCATGGGCACCATCGATGCTCATCTGGTTGCGGTCGACGCGATCAGCGGGCAGCTCAAATGGCGCGAGAAGGTGGCCGAGGCACGTGATTTCTACTCGATCACGATGTCGCCGCTCATTGTCGAGGACAAGGTTCTCATCGGAACGGGCGGCGGAGACGGCGGCGCGAACGGCGTCATTGCAGCTTACGATGTGCATACGGGCAAGGAGCTATGGCGGTTTCATACGATTCCGGGGCCCGGCGAGCCGGGTAACGAGACCTGGTCGGGCGATTCCTGGCGCACGGGCGGTGCGGCCGTCTGGAACCATGCGGCCTTCGATCCGGAAACCCGGCTTGCGTTCTGGGGCACCGGCAACCCGGCGCCCGATTGGGACGGCAGCGTGCGCCTCGGTGACAATCTCTACAGCGACAGCGTCGTCGCGCTCGATGTCGACACCGGTGAGCTTGCCTGGTACTACCAGTTCACGCCGCACGATGAGCTCGACTACGACTCGACTCAGGTGCCGATTCTGGCCGACGTCGAATGGGCGGGCGAGGTCCGCAAAGCGATGCTCTGGGCCAATCGGAATGGGCTCATGTATCTGTTGGATCGGACCACGGGTGAATTCCTGAACGGCAAGCCGTTCGTCAGCGTGAACTGGATGGACGGGTTCGACGAGAACGGTCGGCCGCACCAGGTGCTGTTTCCAACGCCGGAAGGCACGGAGTTTCGCCCGCACGTGCATGGCGCATCCAACTGGGCGCCGCAGTCATTCAGCCCGCGCACGGGACTCTTCTATGTGTCTCACTGGGAAGACTCGGCCACCGTGGCTGTCGCGGGTCAGTTTCCGCGAGCCGCGGGCGTCAACAACCGGCAGACGGCGATGGGTCAGATCGACCAGCAGCGATTCTTCAATAACGAGGATGAAGCCCACGGCGTCGTCCGTGCCTACGATCCCGGCACGCTGGATCCGGTCTGGGAGTACACGATGGCCGACATCACCTGGGCCGGGACGCTTGCGACCGCGGGCGATCTCGTGTTCGGCGGTGGGCGTGAAGGGTATTTCTTTGCGCTGGATGCGGAATCCGGCGACTTGCTCTGGAATGTGGCCGTCGGCGGGCAGGTCAATGCGGGTCCAATGAGCTATGCCATCGATGGCAAGCAATACATCGCCGTGGCAGCCGGAAATGCGCTGTTTACCTTCGCCCTGCGGTAGGTGGCTCGATCGCTGCGGTTAGTCACGTTACCGGCGATGGCGAGCGTCGACACAATGCCTGCAGAAGCTGACTCCGCCAGCGGTATTCCTGTTGCCTGAAGATTCGCAGCCGTCAACGGAGCCGAAGGGTCCCGCGCACGACCCCCGCTTGAGCAGAAAGGGTATCGATCCCAAGCGCGTCGCCGTCTACGCGCTCGGCTGGCCGAAGCACCTGCTCTGGCACGGGTACCCGCCATGGACCCGGCCGATGATCATCGGTCTCGTGCTCTGGGCTGTTTTCGTTGCGCTCGAGGTCGTCGATATCCGTCTGCCGGCTGTCGTCCGCTCAGTCAGTGCGCTCCTGATCGGTCTTTTGATCCTGCGCACCGCCTGTGACGCGCTGATTACCGCGGCGGAGCGGATCGCCGCGCGCAAGCTCTGGGATCACTACGTGGCGGCCACGTTAGCCGAGATGCTTTCGACGCTGCCCGAGCTCGTCGCGATCTGTTTCGTGATCGCTGTCAGCCCCGAAGCGGCGCTGACGATTGCGCTCGTCACCATCTACAACAATGCGCTCGTGTTCAGCGTGTATTCCTACTTTCTGCCCAAGAATCATCAGGGCCGTTATCTGATGCCACGAGCCGTCACCGAAGCCGGCAGCCAGCTGCTGATCGCGGGCGCAGGACTCGGTTCGGTCATCGGATTCGTCATGCTCGTGCTGCTCGGCACCGAGGCCGACAAGCAGACGTTTTCCGTCCCCGACCTCGTCATGCTCAGTGTCGTCATGCTGGCCATCTTTGGCGTGTACCTGACGGTGTTGATCCGCGGCTACGCGTCGGAAGAGGAAGCCGTCCGCCAGGCGCTGGAGCTCACGAGCGCCGAGGTGGAGCAGCGACGGTCGGAGGTCTACGAGGAAGTGACCAAAACGTCCGTCGGCAACATCCTGCTCGTGCTCGTGCTCGGCATAGCGGCAGCGTTCATGGGTGGAGAACGCGTCTCCGTGTTTGCACAGACCGCCATCGGCGAGCTGTCGATCAACCCGATCGCGACCGCCGTTCTGCTCGCCGCCTTCGCGGGCATGAGTGAATACGTGATCCTCTGGCGCGCCCACCGCAAGGGGCAGCACAGAATTGCGCTGGCAAATGCCTTTGGCGGCATTACTCAGGTCATGTTTCTGGTCCTGCCGTTCACGCTGCTGGCAATCGCCATGTTTCAGGTGGCCATTGGCGCAGCACATGCCGAGCTGCCGCTCGCATTCAGCCACTCGACGCTGTTGTTGTTCCTGCTGCTGTTTCCGACGTTCTTCGTGCTGCTCGAGCTGATCCAGGAAGATCACACGCTCGGCGCGCTCGATACGACGATCATGGCGGCGATCTTCGTCGTGATCATCACGCTGTTGCTGACCTACGGCGGTTGATTATTGCGGTTTACCACGCTCCCGCGCCGGTTCAGTTCAACAGGCGGTTGATGATGGCGTCGCGCACCTCGTCCTGGGCGCGCTGGCGCGCCTCGCGCCGTATCCAGTCCTGTATCAGCTGGCTGACGTCGAGACCGACGTCGACATCCGGCAGGCGGCCCTCGAGCGTGAAGTTGACCGGAATCGGATCGTTGGCGATGGTGCGGTTGAGGTCTTCACAGCCCATGATCGGAACGGGGCCGGTCAGTCGGGCGCGGAACTGATTGTCGAGCCATTGATCGACCAGGCGGATGCCGCCGCGGCCCGTGAGCTCGAGATAGCCCGTCGTGGCGAGAATGTCCGACGATGATGCAATGCCCTCGGCGACCGTTGCGCTGGCTCTGATCAGGGAATAGCTGGTGGCATCGGGTGCGCTGGCCGGCGGGGGCAGACCGCGCCTCATATTGACCTCCTCACAGAGCTCGAACCCGAGATTGATGCCTTCGAGCTGGCCGTTTCTGAGCGAGACGCTCATGCTTCCGGCTGCCGTCTCGAGGGCACGATTGATCGTGTCGCCGCGTCCCGTCAGGTCGAGCGTGATGTCACCCGTGCCGCGGATGTGCGATGCGCCGAGCATGGCGGTGAGCAGCGGTTCCAGGGCGACGGCGCGCGTGTCCCCGGTCAGATGCACGACGCTCGATTCACCGGTCGCGTCGATGGTCAGGCTGCCGGCGAACGTGCCGCCGTAGAGCTCCGTCCGCACGGAGTTGATTGCGGCGAGACCGCCGCCGAAGGCCACATCGGTCGAGAGCTGCTCGAATTCCATACCGCCGATCGTCAGCTGGCCGACGCTTGCCGAACCGCTCGCTGCGGTCGCCGTCAACGGCTCCGAAGCAAGTCGCATCTCGCCCAGGACGCGTTCGCCGTCGTCGTCCTGCTCGGCAGCCGTCGGCAGCAGGTAGCGGTCGACGTCGATTCGGTCCGCGCGCAGCAGGAAGCGATAGGACGGGTCGTCGAAATTGAGGACGCTGAACTCGCCCGTGATCCTCGAGTCGTCGAGCTCGATTGCGATGTCACGGAACTCGCCGTTTGAGCCCGATGTGTCGAACGACGCCGAGACGACGGCCGAGCCCAGTGCGGTTGGATCGGAAGTCGCAGGCACCGGCAGGTCGAAGCGGGCAAGCAGCTCGCGCGGCGAGAACTGTTCGAGCGTTGCCCTTCCCGATAGCGCGACCGAGCTTCCCGCGGCCGCGATATTGAGTTGACCGTCTGCCGACAAGCCGTAGGCCGTGATCTCGAGTCGGTCGAGCGCCGTGTTCGAGGCCGCAATGTCGTAGTCGAAATCGGAGGTCAGACTGAATTCACCGAGCTCCGCTGCGGCCAGCTCGGACGGAAGCCAGGGACCGAATAGAGCGGCAAGGAGTCGATCGTCGAGGCCGGCTGCTCGGATCGTGCCGACGATCTCGCTGGGCGCATCGAGATCGTCGATGGTCAGGCTGCCGTTGAACCCGGCAGAGTCGAGCATGGCGGAGAAATCGCTCACCTCGAGCGCCGTCGAGTCGGGTTCCATCACGAGGCCGGCGCGGAGACTGACCGACGAAACGGCGCCGAGATCTACGCCTTCGGGCACTTCTGCCGCGACCAGTGCCCGCAAGGAATTGCTCGGTGCAAACGGCGGCAGCTCGATCTCGGCGACTATGCGTCCGTCGGCCGAACGTTCCGCCCGGCCGCTTGCGTCGATTCCTAGCGCCGACAGCACGAATCGGTCGACTGTCAATTCCTGTGTCCCCAGTCGCAGGTCCAGATCTGCCACCGCAGCGACGCCGCTGGTGTCGTCCGCGGCGAGACCTGGCGGCGGTTGCCGGCCGAGGAAATCGAAGACGGCGGTAATGGATCCGGACTGGACTTCAGCCGACCCGGCGATCCGGGGATTCGAGGTCACGGCCTCGCCGCGCAGATTGAATCGTGCCTCGAGATCGCCGGATCTGGCCGTGAGGCCGTTGACGACGACAGTCTGATCGTCGGCGTTGAAATCCAGGGAAGCCAGATCCGCTTCGAAGGAGAGTAGTTCCGGGCCAAGCGGAGGCCGCACGAGGTCGGCAGCGAGACTCGCCGGCCCAGAACGAATCACGCCGGCATCGAGTCGAACCGAGGTCGATCGAACTGTGGCGGTCGCGCGCTCGACCTCCCTCGAATCGAGCAGACGCACAGTTGCTTCGATCATGTCGAGCCCGGGCTCCGGGCGCAGCGATGCGACCGACTCGAGATCGATCTCGGCAGAGGCCTGAGAGGCCACATCGAGCAGGGACAAGGAAACGGAGACGTCGACGGGGTCGTCGTTGTTAATGGGGCCGGTAACGAGGGTCACGTTGCGGACGATATGTGTGACCTCTCCTTCGGCGTCGTGCCAGAGGATGCGGGCGTTTCTGAACGAAATGCCCTCGACGGCCAGCGCCTCGAACGACGGGCGC
>JASFSD010000110.1:0-7466 GCA_050114575.1 Gammaproteobacteria bacterium
TGCCACCACGGACGGGCGCACGACACCCAGGCAGGTAAACAACGATGAAGTCTCTCCGCTGGTCCGTCCTCATCTCGGCGCTCGCGCTCGTCCCGGCGCTGGCGCAGAGCCAGTTCGTCGAGCACACCGTGGCGACGGGTATCCGCTTCGGCTATCAGGTTCTGATTACCGACCTGAACGGGGATGGCCGCGAGGATCTCGTCGGTCTCGGCGCGGCCATGCCCGAGCTCGTGTGGTTCGAGAACCCGACCTGGGAACGCCACGTCCTCGTCGGCGACGTCACGCAGATGATCAACGTGGCCGACACGGATCTCGATGCCGACGGCATTCCCGAGCTCGCCCTTGCCTATCGCTTCACCACCAACCCGGCTCGAAGTCCCGGCAATATCGCAATTCTCCGCCACAACGGCGATCCTACCGAGCCCTGGACGCTGATGGATATCGACGCCGTGCCGAGCACGCACCGGATTCGCTGGGCAGACATCGACGGGAACGGTGAGCCGAGCCTGATCGCGGCGCCTATCGTGAATGCAAACGCCGAGGGGCAGGGCGACCCCGACATGTTACCGACGCCGCTCGTGTATTTTCGCCCCGGCGAATGGGAGCGGAGAATCATTACCGAGGAAAACGTGGGCGCGGTCCATGGAATCCTCGCGTGGGACGCGGACGGCGACGGTCAGGACGCCGTGCTGACGGCCGGGCGTTCGGGGATCCATTCGCATCGTCTGGCCGCCGACGGCAGCTGGCAACGCGAGGAGCTCTCGGTTGGTGTTGCCGCGCCCTACCCCGACGGCGGCTCGAGCGACCTGGGCGCAGGCGTTTTCGACGGCCAACCGTTTTTCGCCGCGATCGAGCCGTTTCACGGCAATCAGGTCGTCGTCTATCGGCGCTCGGGCGGCGACTGGCAGCGGCTGGTCATCGACACCGAGCTCGTCAATGGGCACACGATCTTGGTCGCCGACCTGAGCGGTGACGGCAAGGGTGAGATCGTCGCAGCCGGCAGCCGCGGCCCGAAGAATCTCTATCTGTACCGCGCTGCCGATGAGGCCGGCTCCCGCTGGGAGCGCACGATCATCGACGACGAGATTGCCGCCAACAGCTGCCAGGCCGGCGACATCAACGGCGACGGCCGGATCGACATCGCATGTATCGAGAGCGCGCAACCGAACAATCTCAAATGGTACGAAAACACCGGGGACTGGTAATGGATCCGCACCACACACTGGCTGGTGGTCTACGATGAGAACTTCCGTGGTCTGGGCCATGGTCTTGCTCGCGGCCGCGGGCTCCGCTCACGGCCAGCGGCCATCGATTCCCCCTCGGGCCATTGCCGGGCCGCCGCTCGATGTCACGCCCGTCGCGATCGATGCGACGTTTCAGATGCCGGAAGGCGTCGCAATCGAATCCGCGGCAGATGTCGCCATCGACTCGAACGGCCATGTCATCGTGCTGCATCGCGGACCGCAAGCCGTCATGGAGTTCGACGCCGACGGCCGCTTCATCCGCGACTTCGGCGAGGGTCTGTTCAGGCGCTCGCACAGCCTGGATATCGATGCCGATGGAAATTACTGGACAACGGACTTCGGCACCCATGTCGTCATGAAGCTCTCTCCTTCCGGCGAAGTCCTGCTGACGCTCGGCAGCGTCGGCGAACGCGGCACGTGGGACGAAGCAGCCGGGATTCACCTCTTCGACGAGCCGAACGATGTCGCGTTCGACTCCGCGGGCAACATCTATATCAGTCAGGGACACGGACGCGGCGAGCCGCGTGTTCTCAAGTTCGACCGTGATGTCAACTTCGTCACGGCCTGGGGCCAGCGCGGGACGCTGCCCGGGGATTTTGCCGTGCCACATTCGATCGTGATCGATGAAAATGACCTGATATACGTCGCCGATCGCGAGAACCGGCGCATCCAGGTCTTCGATACCGACGGCAACTTCGTCAAGGGCTGGCTGTATTACGGCATGGCCTGCAGTCTCGAGCTGCACGGCGATGTCATCTACATGACGACCGGATTCGACGGGCAGCTGGTCAAGCTCGCCAAGGCCGATGGTTCGGTGCTCGGTGTGACCGGCAGTCCCGGCGACGGCCTCGGCCAGTTCGGCGAAGGGCATTTCCTGGCAGTCACCGACGCCGAGGACATCTATGTCGCCGATGTCGTCAACCGACGCGTCCAGAAATTCGTTTCGAACTAGATTACGAGCGAGATCAGCATAACGAGCACGATTGCGACGATCGCTGCGATCGTTGTCAACGCAGTCCAGGTCTTGAAGGTGTCGGGCACGCTCAGACCGAGATAGCGATTCACGAGCCAGAAGCCCGAGTCGTTGACATGCGATGCGATGGTCGCGCCCGCGGCAATCGCGATGACGTGCAACGCGAGGATCGACTCCGACAGCTCGATGCCGCCGAAGAGCGCGGTCACGAAACCCGCCGCCGTCACCATTGCGACCGTCGCGGAGCCCTGCATGACCCTGACTGCCGCCGCGATCGCGAACGCCAGCAGAAGGCTCGGCAGCTCGGTACGGCCGAGCATCTCACTCAGCACATCGCCGACGCCCGAATCGATGAGAACCTGCTTCAGGACACCGCCTGCACCCGTAACCAGGATCACGATGCCGGCGGGCTCCAGCGCGCGCATGGCAATCTCCTGCACCTGCTCGCTGGAATAGCCGGCCCGCGTCCCGAGCAGTCGAAAACAGAGCACGGTCGTGATCAGGAGCGCAACGATAGGGTGGCCGACCAGGGTGATCAGTGAACGGGCCGTGCTGTCTTCCGCGAGCGCGATACCGGCCACGGTATTGCCCAGAATCAGCACCAGCGGGATTGCGATCAGGGCCGCGACCAGCCCCGCGGATGGCGCCGCTACGACGTCGGGCCGCTCCGCGACGACCATGTAGTCCGGCTTGCCGCCCGGCACTTTCGGCGCAATGAATGCGCCCCAGACCGGCCCCGCCACAATCGCAGCCGGAATGCCGATCAGCGCGCCAAACAGCATCACGAGCCCGAGATCGGCCCCGAGCAGGCCGGCAACGGCAATCGGCCCCGGCGTCGGCGGAATGAAGGAATGCGTAACCACGCCCCCCGCCATCAGCGGAATTGCGTAGTAGACGATCGGCCGCCCGGTCTTTTCCGTGAGACCGTAAATCACCGATATCAAAATGATGAAGGCAACGTCGAAGAATACCGGGATCGCCACGATGAACCCGATAGCGAGCAGCGACCACTGCGCGTTGCGCTCCCCGGATTTGTCGAGCAAAGCCGAAGCGAGGGATTCGGCGCCCCCGGAAAACTCGAGCATACGACCGAACATCGCGCCGAGCCCGATGACGACGGCGATCGAGGCCAGTGTGCTGCCGACGCCCGTCGAAATCGACTCGAGCACGCCCTGAAACGGCATGCCCGCGGCGATGCCAATGACGAGGCTGCCAATCAGCAGGGCCACGAATGCGTGGAGCTTGGCCCTCACGATCAAGAACAGGATCAGAGCGATGCCGCCGAGAGCCGCGCCGATGAGTTGCGATTCGATGCTCATGTGAATGCGATTCGCGTGCCGAAGTCAGCGCCCGGAAGAGGGGTCAGAGCCCTTCCTGCAAGAAGGGCTCTGACCCCTATTTCATTCTTCCGCAAGATTTCGAGGCGGCATGTCCTCGGGCCGATCGGTCCAGTCGATTTCCGGCCAGACATGAACCCGCGATTTGAACCGCCAGCCGTCCGGCGTCTTCTCGAAAGTGTCCTCGTAGCCGCCTTCGTAGTGAACGATGTCGCCACGATCGTTCGTGTCGTTGGTAATCGTCAGCAGCGTCGATCGCGCTCTCGCCCCCTCCGGCGTCGCGGTGATCAGCGGATTGATGTTGAGATGGTAGCTCGGCGTGGGGCTTATATCGGTAAGGCAACCGCCGGGCCCGCCGGCGCCTACCCGTAGCAACTCCTCGCGCCCGCGAAACCAGATTTTTTCGCCGCCTCCCCATTCAGATGAAACGCCGAACGTGCCGTCATCGGTAAACAGGTTCGCGTAGTCGGTTCCGTCGCCGATGCAGTGGTCGAGTATCTGAGCATAGGAATCGAGGAGCTGACGAATCTCGGTGAGATCTGCCGCCGAGAGCCGCATGGCGACCTGAGCGTGCCCGGATCCGGCTGCCAGGGCGCTCAACAGCGCGACCGCCCAAACGCATCGTGTTCTCGAAATCATCTTCCCCCCGCTCGATAGCACGTTCTTCGGTGAAGCAATTATTGCGGATTTCTTCGCTTTCGACCCGCCTTCCAGTAATCGGCCAGTAACGCCCACCGCTCGTGATCACGCCAGCGGCCGCAAATCTTGAGAAAGCGCGGCGAGTAGCCTTCGAGCTGGAATCCGAGACCTGCAACGAGATCGATCGAGCGCCGGTTCGAGGGTTGGATGTTGGCTTCGAGGCGATGAAGTTTGAGTTTCGCAAATGCATGATCGATAACCTGAACCAACCCCTCGCGCATCAGCCCCTTCCCGGCATGAGGCAGGAACGCGTAATAGCCTAGCGTCGCCGACTGGAAGTAGCCGCGGGAGATATTCTCGATGTTGATCGCGCCAACGAGCTCGTGGCTCAGCTTCAGGACGACGAAGAAATTCGACGACCGCGGACCGCGACTGTGCTTGAGAAACTCGAGAAAGTCCTGCTCCGAAGCCTTGACCGTCATCAGATTCCGGTAAAGACGCCGGCTTCCCCGAAGTGCACGCAGATACTCCGAAGTGTGCCGCCTCGATGGCCGAACCAGCGCTACGCGCATGGATGACGCAAGCCTCGGTCGTGCATTCGGCAAACGGAATTATCCCTCTGATTCAGCATCGGCACTTTAGCACTTCGTACAATGGGGTTCGTTGTTCTCCGAGACAGGACTATGAATACAATCGAATGCCTGCAGATCGACGCATTCACGGACCGCGCTTTTGGCGGTAATCCGGCTGCCGTTTGCCTGCTCGACGAGGAGCGTGACGACAGCTGGATGCAGCACGTCGCCGCGGAAATGAACCTGTCGGAAACCGCCTTCGTCCGCCCGATCAATGATGCGTTCGAGCTGCGCTGGTTCACGCCAGCTCTCGAAGTCGACCTCTGCGGCCACGCGACGCTCGCATCCGCCCACGCGCTCTGGACCACGGGCCGTGTAGCCGAAGACCAGCCCATTCACTTCTTCACCAAGAGTGGCAGGTTGACGTGCACCCGGCGCGGCGCGTTGACCGAAATGGATTTTCCAGCCACACCCCCCGAACTGACCGAGCCGCCCGAGGGCCTGATCGAGGCGCTCGGCGTCACACCGTCGTTCGTCGGTCGCTCCCGGTACGACAAGATCGTGGTCGTGGAGTCCGAAGGCATTGTCCGTGCGCTCGAGCCCGACATTTCCAAACTCAAGGAAATACCCGTCCGGGGCGTCATCGTTACGAGCGCCTCGCAAGAATCGCCGTTCGACTTCATATCCCGTTACTTCGCACCGGCTGCGGGCATCGACGAAGACCCCGTCACTGGATCCGCCCACTGCTGCACGGGACCGTACTGGAGCGAGCGGCTCGGCAAGACCCAGATGAAGGCATTTCAGGCATCCAGGCGTGGCGGCGTCGTGCACGTTCGCGTCGAAGGTGATCGGGTCGTGCTCGGCGGTCAGGCCGTGACGATCCTGGAAGGCCGACTGACCGAGCTCGCAGGCGCCTGAGACACCCATAAACTGCGATCACGGGCGGTCAGGGCCAGCCCGGGAGAGGCCCCGTTCGCCCGGGCGAACGCAGCCGGCGCGGGCTTCCGCTGCAGGTATAAATACGTAGTTCCGTATATACGTGATCCCGAATATACTCGCTGCTCGAGTTTCGAGAGGTAGGACCCATGCAGATGGACCTCGATGTCATGCAGGAACGGGCCGGGCGAGCGAGCCAGCTGCTTTCGGCGATGTCGAACGAGAAGCGGCTCATGATTCTGTGCCAGCTCGTCGAGGGTGAGCGCTCCGTCGGCGAGCTAGCGGAGCGGCTCGGCGTGCGGCAGTCCACGATCTCGCAGCATCTGGCGCTGCTCAAGAAGGACGGCTTCGTCGAATCGCGCCGGGACGCGCAGTCGCAGATCTACTCACTGGCCGGTGTCGAGGCTCAAGCAGTGCTCGAGGCACTGTACGGCCTCTACTGCACGGGAAGGCCATGAAACACCAAGTCATTTCGCTCTCCACGCAGCGCCCATTGCTGATTTATGCGGTCACCGGCCTCGCCGTGATCGTGGCCGCGGCCCTGATGCTGCGCCTCGATGTCGACACCGACCCGGAAAACATGCTGCCGGCCGACCAGAGCGATCGCGTCTTTCACAACGAGGTCGAGCAACGGTTCGCGCTGTACGATGCCATCGTCGTCGGCATCGTCAACGACTCGAACCCCGATGGGATCTATAACCCCGAGTCGCTCGGCAATCTGCACCGGCTCAGCGAAGAGATCCTGACGCTCGACGGCGTCATTACGCCGGACCTGATGTCGCTGGCGACTGCGGACAACATTTCTCAGAACGAACAGGGCGGCATCCGCTTCGAATGGATGATGCGCGAAGCGCCGACCACGGCGGAACAGTCGGAACAGATTCGCGAATCCGTTGCGCGCCTGCCGCTGCTCAACGACACGCTCGTGTCTGCCGACGGCAGGGCTGCGGCGATCTACGTGCCGATCGAGAGCAAGGATCTGAGCTACCAGCTCGCAACCCGGATCGAGGCGATTGCCGATGGTCTGCCCGGCAATGACGCATTCCACATCACGGGCCTGCCCGTCGCCGAAGACACTTTCGGTACCGAGATGTTCGTACAGATGGGCATCTCCGCGCCGCTGGCGGGGCTCATGATCTTCCTGCTGATGCTGTATTTCTTCCGCAGTGCGAGTCTCGTCGTCTCCCCGATGATCGTCGCGATGGTGACCGTCATCGTGACCATGGGCGCGATGATCGGCGCGGGCTTCACAGTGCACATCATGAGCTCGATGATCCCGATTTTTCTCATGCCGATCGCTGTCGTCGATTCCGTCCACATCATGTCCGAGTTCGCCGACAGATATCGCGAAGGTGACCGGCCGGAGGACGTGATGGGAAGCGTCGTCGACCATCTCTACAAACCAATGCTTTTCACCTCGGTGACAACTGCTGTGGGCTTTGCATCGCTGCTGCTGACGCCCATTCCGCCGGTTCAGGTATTCGGCGCCTTCGTTGCGCTCGGCGTGCTGTTTGCATTCCTGCTGACGATCACATTCATTCCGGCCTATGTCGTCAGGATGCGCCCTGCCAGGCTCAAAGCACTTACGAAACTGACCGAGAAACACGACGAAGGCTCGCCGCTCGCGCGCGGTCTGGTCCATCTCGGCCGATTCGCATTCGCGAAGGGCAAGGCGATCACCGGCCTCACGGTTCTCGTGCTGGCGGTCAGCGTCGCCGGCATCGCGAGGATAGAGATAAACGACACTCCCGTCCGCTGGTTCAAG
>JASFSD010000111.1:0-7196 GCA_050114575.1 Gammaproteobacteria bacterium
GCTTCCCGGGAGTCTCGAGGCGATCGCCGCTCTGACGCGTGCGGGCTGCAATGTCGTTGTCATCACCAACCAGTCGGGTGTCGCCAGGGGTCTCTTCTCCGAGCAGACGCTCGCCGAGATTCACGAGGTCATGAGCCGTGCTGTCGAGGCCGCGGGCGGCAGAATCGCGGCTGTGTTCTATTGCCCGCATCACCCCGACGACGGCTGCGAATGCCGGAAGCCCAAGCCGAAGCTGCTGCTGGATGCCGCCGAGGCGTTCGGCGTGCCGATCGAAACGGTTCCGTTCATCGGCGACAAGGCGAGCGACGTCGAAGCCGCCGAGGCCGCGGGAGCCAGAGCGATCTACATCGGCAGGGAGAACGGTCTGTCCGAGAAGCCGGGCGTCGAGACGTTCCCGGACCTCGCCACTGCCGTCAGGCAGCTCCTCGGGGAAGTGGAGCAAACCTGATGCGCAGATGGCTCGGCTCGATCGCCTTCACAACGATTCTGTTCGTTTCGGTCGCCGTTTATGGCCTGGTCGTTCTCGCACTCGGGATTTTCGGTTACCGGTCCACCTATGCGGGCTGCCGACTCTGGGCCCGGATGATTCTCGGGCTGTTGCGCGTCCTGTGCGGGCTGGATTTTTCGGTCCGCGGACTCGAGCGCCTCCCCGATGAGAACGGCATCATCCTGATGAAGCATTCCTCGAGCTGGGAAACGATCGCTCAACTCGTGCTGTTCCCGCGGCAGACCTGGGTCATGAAGCGTGAGCTGATCTGGGCGCCGATCCTCGGCTGGGTGATATTTCTGCTCAAACCGATTCCGATCGACCGCAAGGGTGGCCGGACGGCCGTCGAGCAGGTGATTAGGGTCGGCCGGCAACGCCTCGAGCAGGGCTTCTGGGTCGTGATCTTCCCCGAAGGCACACGGGTGCCGGCTGGCCAGACCGGTCGCTTCGGAATGAGCGGCGTTCTGCTGGCGCGGGCTGCCGGGCGGCCCATCGTGCCAGTCGCCCACAACGCCGGGTACTACTGGCCGCGCCGCGGGCTGCTCAAGCGTTCGGGAACGATTCAGGTGGTCGTCGGCGAGCCGATCCCAACGGCCGAGCGCGATCCTCGCGAAGTGAATGCCGAGGTAAAGGCCTGGATCGAAACCGAGATCGCCGCCATGGCGAAGCCGGCCGTGTAAGGGGCGGGGCTGAGAACAGTCTGACGCAGGCGAGCGAAGCGACGCCGATCAGGCGAGCGGGCGCTGCCTCAGCAGCGGGCCTGCGGGTCAGACGTCGAGATTGGCGACCGACAAGGCGTTGCGCTCGATGAAATCACGCCGCGGCTCGACGTGATCACCCATCAGCGTCGTAAACACTTCATCAGCGGCGATCGCGTCTTCGATCCGGACCTGCATGAGCCGTCTCGTCTCCGGGTTGATCGTGGTGTCCCAGAGCTGCTCCGGATTCATCTCGCCCAGACCTTTGTAGCGCTGAATGGTCTGACCTTGCTTGGCCTTGCCCATAAGCCATTCGATCGCCTCGGGGATGCTCGACACCTCGTGCTCGTCGTTGCCGCGCTCGACGCGCGCACCCGGCTGCAGCAGATCCTTGAACTTCGCGCCTGTCGCCGCAATCCGTCGATATTCGGGCGACCTGAAGAAACCCTCCTGAATCAATCTGACTTTCGTAATTCCGTGGTATTCCCTGCTGACGACAATTCTGGCTTCCGCGTCTTCCGTGCCCGTTCGATACTCAACGCCGTACCGCGGTCGTGTGCCATTTTTCGTGCCCAGCCTCTGTTCGAGCTCCCGACACCAGGATTCTATTGCGGCTGGATCCGCAAGACTCTGCTCACTGACCAGCGGGAGCCACATCATGGCCTCGAGCACGTCGGGATCGTAACGCCGACCCCAGCGCCCGATGATCGCTTTCACCTGCATGTATTCCCTGGCCAGTGAATCGAGCGTCTCGGCCTCGATCGGCGCAGCATCGCCGCCCGGATAGAGCGTTGCGCCTTCGATTGCGCTCGATAGTAGGAGCGCATTCAGCTCGGCATCGTCTTTAACATAATATTCCTTCTTGCCGCGCTTGAGCTTGTACAGCGGCGGCTGACCGATATAGATGTGGCCGCGCTCGATCAGCTCCGGCATCTGCCGATAGAAAAACGTCAGCAGCAGCGTGCGTATATGTGAGCCATCGACGTCGGCATCCGTCATGATGATGATGCGATGGTAACGGAGCTTGTCCGGGTCGAATTCCGTTCGTCCGATGCCGCAACCTAAAGCTGTGATCAAGGTTCCTACTTCGGCCGATTGCAGCATCTTGTCGAAGCGTGCCTTTTCCACGTTCAGGATCTTGCCTTTCAGCGGCAGCACGGCCTGCGTTCGGCGGTCTCTGCCCTGCTTCGCCGAGCCGCCGGCCGAGTCGCCCTCGACGAGGAAGAGCTCCGACAGTGCCGGGTCTTTCTCCTGACAATCAGCCAGCTTCCCCGGCAGACCGGCAATGTCGAGCGCGCCTTTGCGCCGGGTCATCTCACGGGCTTTGCGAGCGGCCTCACGGGCTCTGGCCGCTTCGATGATCTTTCCAACCAGCGCCTTGGCCTCGGCCGGATGCTCCAGCAGGAATGCCTCGAGCTGGCTGGCCACAACCGACTCCACGATGCCTTTGACCTCGGAGGAAACCAGTTTGTCCTTGGTCTGAGAAGAAAACTTCGGGTCGGGCAGCTTGACCGACAGCACGGCGGTCAGGCCCTCACGCGCATCGTCGCCGGACGTGTTGACCCTGGCTTTCTTGCCCGAGCCTTCATTCTCGATGTAGGCATTGAGCGTTCGAGTCAGCGCCGCACGGAATCCTGCAAGGTGCGTGCCGCCGTCACGTTGGGGAATGTTGTTGGTGTAGCAGAACATGCCTTCCTGATAGCCATCGTTCCACTGCAGCGCCACTTCCACCTGGACCGGATCGCGGGTCTCGGAAAAATGAACGATCGTCGGGTGAATCGGCGATTTGTTGCGGTTCAGATGCTCGACGAAGGCGCGGATGCCGCCGGCATACTCGAACGTCTCGGACCTCGCTTCGCGCTCGTCGGTCAGCCGGATACGGACGCCGGAATTTAAAAATGACAGTTCTCTCAATCGCTTAGAGAGAACGTCGTACTCGAAATCCAGATTCGAAAAGATTTCCGCACTCGGCTTGAAGCGGATTTTCGTACCTGTCTCTTCAGTCTCTCCGATGGCCGCGATGGGTTCGTCCGGGTTACCCATGTGATATTGCTGCTGCCAGATCTTGCCGCCGCGGCAGATCGTCAGCGAAAGCTCTTCGGACAGCGCATTGACGACCGAAACGCCGACGCCGTGCAGCCCGCCGGAGACCTTGTACGAGTTGTCGTCGAACTTGCCGCCGGCGTGCAGCACGGTCATGATGACCTCGGCAGCCGATCGCCCTTCCTCGGGATGCAGATCAACCGGAATGCCGCGACCGTCGTCGCTCACTGTCACCGAGTCGTCCGCATGAATGGTGACCGAAACTTCCCGGCAGAAGCCTGCGAGCGCCTCGTCGATCGAGTTATCGACGACCTCGAATACCATGTGGTGCAGGCCGGTACCGTCGTCGGTATCGCCGATGTACATCCCGGGACGCTTGCGCACCGCGTCAAGGCCCTTTAAGACCTTGATATTTCTAGAAGTATAGTCGTCCTGAACCATGCTCTTTAGGGCGTCGAAACAAACGATTCATTATACCACCGGAACGACCCTGCCTTGTTCCACGTGAAACACCGGGAAGCCGGCCTCTGGCTTCAGCGCTTCAATCGACAGGCCCGTCAGGACCTGCTGCGATTGCAGGCCATTCAAGGCGTTCCTGAGACGCTGCTGGGCCCCTGCGTCGAGCTCGGCCGAGGCATCGTCGACCAGCAGCGTACTTCGCTGTCCCGTGCGGCTCTCGAATAGACTCACCTGTGCGATGACGAGCGCCGCTGCGACCAGTTTCTGTTGACCGCGCGACGCCGTTTCCCGGACTCCTCCCGTATCGAACTCGAGCTTGAGGTCCGCTCGGTGTGGGCCGACCTGGGTAAAGCCGAGGGCCCGGTCACGAGCCCGACAGGCGCTGATGGCTTCAGCCAGACCCATCTCCTCGCGCCAGCCTGGCTTGTATTCGAGGGTAATTCCATGCCCAACCAGCGTTCGCGCCTGGTCAGCTGCGATTTCTGCGAGACTCGCAACGTAGCCGCTGCGCGCACGATCCACGGCCGTCGCGGCAACAATGAATGGCTGCGTCCACGCATCCAACTCCGCATCGGAGGCATGGGCCTTCAGGGCGGCATTCCGCTGGCCCAATACCCGACGGTAATGACGCCAATGATTCAGAAACTCGTGTTCCACGTGGAACACGCCGGAATCGAGATAACGTCGTCTCTCACTCGGGCCGGCCTCGACCAGCTGATGCAGCCTGGGGTCGATCACGTGCACCGGCAGCAAACGCAGCATATCTACCTGGCTTCCGGCCGGTTCCCCGTCGATACGGCTGTTAAAGCGCCCATCAGTGAACTCGACGCCGAGTCGATGAGACTGCCCGTCCGGGCCGAGTACGACACCGAAGACATTCAACCGGCTCCGGCCGTGCATCACCAGCCGGGCGGTCTGACGCATCCGAAACGACCTGCCACGGGCCAGCAGGTAGATGCCCTCGAGACAACTCGTCTTGCCGGCCCCGTTGGGCCCCCACAAGTAATTGCGTTCCGAATGGAGATCCAGAACGACGTCGTTCAGACAACGCACCCCGTCGATGCGAAGGTGCTCGAGACTCATAAGGCGACGAAGCCTTCGGCCGCTGGATCAGAGCCTCATCGGCATCACGACGAATTTGACGTGCGCGACTTCGGGCGAGCTGATCAGGCAGCTCGAGTTCGCGTCGGTCACATGCAGCTCGATCTCCTCACTATCGGCTGCCGCTAAAGCCTCCAATAAGTAATTGACATTAAAGCCAATTTCCATGGGCTCACCGTCGTACTCGAGCTCCAGAGTCTCGGTCGCCTCCTCCTGATCCGGATTGTTGGCAGAAATTGTGGCTCGCCCTTTCTCGAGCTCGAGGCGAATTCCCCGGTATTTTTCATTCGAGAGGATCCCGGTGCGCTGCAAGGCATGACGCAAGAGGTCGCGATCGGCCCGGATCACATAGGCTGGATCGCTGGGAATCACGCGCTCGTAGTCAGGGAAGCGCCCGTCGATCAACTTCGAAGTCAGCCTGACATCCGGCAAATCGACGCAAATGTGGTTCGATCCGAGAACCAGAGTCAGGGCGTCACCGCTGTCGAGCAGACGATTCAACTCAATGACCCCTTTGCGCGGCATGATGACCTGGGAGTTCTTCTTGGCGGGTTTCGACAGCTCTATCTCGGCGACCGCCAGTCTATGCCCATCGGTCGCGACCGCCCGCAGTTGCTTACCCTCGGTCTCGAGCAACAGCCCGTTCAGGTAATAACGAACATCCTGCTGCGCCATCGAGAACTGGGTTTTCTCTATGAGCCACCGCAGGTCCTTCCTCGACGCTTCCAGGCTCTGCTCACCGGAAATTTCCTCGACAACCGGAAAATCGGCCGTCGGTAGGGTGGCGAGCGTGAAGCGGCTTCGACCGGCTTTGAGCGTCAATCGATCCCCGCTGACACTCATTTCAACCTTGCAGCCGTCAGGAAGGGCGCGACAGATATCGTAGAGCTTTCGACCCGGAACGGTGACGTCACCGGCTGCAGCGCTGTCGACTTCGGCTTCGGCGATCAGCTCGACCTCGAGGTCCGTCGCCGTGATGCTGACTCGGTTGTTTTCTGTTCGCAGTAAGACGTGTGAAAGAATCGCCATCGTCTGGCGACGTTCCACCACGCCAATGACAGCCTGAAGAGGCTTGAGGATTGATTCGCGAGGTGCGCTGAGCTTCATCTCAATAGATACCTGCTTATTGAAAAGATAGTAGTAATAGGCTCGGCCCGGATCGTGGAAAAACGCCTTTTAAATATAAAAATCAATGAGTTATAATCATACTAACTGAACTGGTTTTACACCTTGAACCTGTGATTACCCTGTGCGTAAAAGTCGGTTCCCGAACTGTCCACCGGTAATCCACAGTTAAGTCGTCAGAGTTCTGTACAGGTTCTGGTAATCCTCGTCGACACGCGCCTCGATCTCTCGGAGTTCGGCGATGCGGCGGCAGGCATGCAGAACCGTGGTGTGATCGCGGCCGCCGAATGCATCGCCGATTTCCGGAAGACTGTGTCGGGTCAGGTCTTTGGCCAGAGCCATTGCGATCTGCCGCGGCCGGGCAATCGATCGGCTGCGCCGCTTCGACAACAGGTCCCCGAGACGAATCTTGAAGTATTCGGCGACCGTCTTCTGGATGTTGTCCACCGTTACGAGTTTGTCCTGGGACGCGAGCAGATCCTTGAGCGCTTCCTTGGTGAACTCGAGATCGATCTTGCGGCCAGTAAACTCGGCCGTCGCAATGACGCGCCGGAGCGCTCCCTCCAGCTCACGGATGTTGGAGCGGATCCGCTGGGCAATAAAGAACGCCACTTCCTCGGGCAGATCGGTTCCCACGGCGTTTGCCTTGCTCATGAGGATCGCGACGCTGGTCTCGAGCTCCGGTGGTTCGATCGAGACCGTCAGGCCCCAGCCGAATCGCGACTTGAGCCGCTCCTCGAGGCCATCGACTTCCTTCGGATAGCGATCACAGGTCAGGATGACCTGCCGCTGGCCCTCCAACAAGGCATTGAAAGTATGGAAGAATTCCTCTTGAGACCGCTCTTTGCCAGCGAAAAACTGAATGTCGTCGATCAGCAGCGCATCGAGAGTACGGTAAACGCGTTTGAACTCGGCGATCCGGTTGTGCTGGAGCGCGCTGACCATGTCGGAGACGAAGCGTTCGGAATGGATGTACGTCACCTTTGCACGGGGATCGCGATCGACGATCAGGTTGCCGATGCCGTGCATGAGGTGCGTCTTGCCGAGCCCGACACCGCCATAGATGAACAATGGGTTGTACGCCAGGCCGGGATTCATCCCCACCTGGTGGGCAGCGGCGCGGGCTAGCTGGTTACTCTTGCCCTCGACGAAATTCGCGAAAGTGAAACTCCGATTGAGCCGGCTCTCCGAGAGCGAGCGAGCCGGTCGCGCATCTCCCTGCAGACTGGATGCCGGCGCTGGTGACGGCTGTCCGCCAACCTCGATCGTGATTCGAGTCTCGT
>JASFSD010000112.1:0-7175 GCA_050114575.1 Gammaproteobacteria bacterium
CAACCCGGCACTGACTGCAGCTCGCGAGGGGCTCGAGCGACCTAGCTTCATCGAGTGCCACAGGCTCGCGCCTTTCACCCAGCGCAGTGCCGACATCAATGTCGTCCTCGACTTGATGATTCACGACCTCGACGTGATTCTCTCGCTGGTCGACGCGAAGCCGGTAAGCGTATCGGCTGTCGGCATCGCCGCGCTGACCGACACAGTGGATGTCGCCAACGCGAGAATCGAGTTCGGCAACGGCGCGATCGCCAACGTCACGGCGTCGCGGGCTTCGACTCGCTCGGAGCGAAAATTCCGCGTCTGGCAGGATCAGCAGTACGTATCGATAGACTTCGGGCGCGGGGTCGTGCAGAAGGTGCGCAGCCGGGGCCACTGGAGCGAAGGCGAATCACCGCTGGATCAGGAATCCTGGAACCTGGAAAAGGGCGACGCGCTCGCGGACGAAATCGAGTCGTTTCTCGGCGCGGTGCAGAACGGGACCGAGTGCATCGTCAGCGGTCGCGACGGGCTCGCCGCGCTCGAGCTCGCCGAGCAGATCATCGAGGACATCGAGGCACGCCGCCGTACCGCCCGTTGAGCTGAAACGCCCCGCCTGCGTCCCGGCGTCAGAACGGGCCTTCGATGCCGTGCTCCTTGATCTTGCGGGTCAGCGTGTTGCGGCCCCAGCCGAGGAGCCTCGCCGCTTCCAGCCGCTTGCCGCGAGCGCGGCGCAGCGCGATTCGAATCAGCGTGCGCTCGAACGCCGGCATCGCTTCGTCCAGCAGCGGCGACGAAGAGTCACGCGTGATCCGGTCGTCGGCCCATTGCTCGAGGCCGACCGTCCAATCATTGCCCTCCGAGGCACCACCGACACCGAGCTCCGGCGGCAGATCCTGAACGACGATCTCTCGCCCTGCCGCGGTCACCGTCAAGCGCCGGCAAAGGTTCACGAGCTCGCGAACATTGCCCGGCCAGCCGTAGGTAAGGAAGCGCGTGGCTGCCCCGTCACTCAATGACTTGGGCGCCACACCGAGCTCATTGGCTGCGAGGTCCAGATAGAACCGGGCCAGGTCGATGATGTCTTCGCGTCGCTGCCGCAACGGCGGGACTTCGACGCGCATCACGTTCAACCGGTGAAACAGATCTTCGCGAAACTGACCTTCCTCCACGCGTCTGGCCAGATCCTGATGCGTCGCCGCAATCACGCGGACATCGACCTTGATCGGAACCTGCCCGCCAACGCGAAAGAACTCGCCCTCGGCAAGCACACGCAGAAGCCGCGTCTGCAAAGCAGGCGACATGTCGCCGATTTCGTCGAGAAACAGTGTGCCGCCATCGGCCTGCTCGAACCGGCCGATGCGCCGCTCGGTAGCCCCCGTGAATGCCCCTTTCTCGTGACCGAAAAGCTCGGACTCGAGCAGCTCGGAAGCGATTGCCGACGTATTCAGGGCCACGAAGACACGATCCGATCGCGGGGAATTCTCGTGCAGTGCGCGGGCCACCAACTCCTTTCCGGTACCCGACTCGCCCGTGATGAGCACGGTCATACTGGCTCGTGACAGTCGGCCGATCGCCTTGAACACCTCCTGCATCGCAGGGGCCTTGCCGATCATGGTCTTCGCAGGCGGCGCTTCCGGGGTTTCGGTCTTGAGCCTCGAGTGCTGCCTGGCGGCCCGCGACACGAGCTCGACAGCCTCGTCTACGTCGAACGGCTTCGGCAGGTACTCGAACGCGCCGCTCTGATACGCTGCAACCGCGCTCTCGAGGTCCGAGTGGGCCGTGATCACGATGGCCGGCAGGTCCGGCTCGACCGCATGCAGCTTCTCGATCAATTCGAGACCGGTCATTTCGGGCATGCGGATGTCGGTCATCACGACATCGGGCTTTTCGGTTTCCAGCGCGCGCAGCATCTTTCCCGCCGAGTCGAAACAGCGCGGGAACATGTTGGCCTGCTCGAGCGCCTGCTCCAGCACCCATCGCACCGACTCGTCGTCATCGACGACCCAGACCACGAGACCCGGCGTTGCCATCAGGAACCACCTGCCGCCGGGGCGCCCGGGAGATCTGCCGGGAGGCACAGCCGGAATACCGTGCTGCCGGGCTGGCTATCGAACTCGAGTAGCCCGCCGTTGCCGCTCACGAGCTCCTGCGCAATCGTAAGCCCAATCCCCGAGCCATCGGGCTTATCGGTCACGAGGGGGAAAAAGACGTTTTCCTGCAGCTCCTCGGGAATCCCGGGCCCGTTGTCTTCCACTTCGATCGCATCCACGATCTTGTGCTGCCGGCCGCCGATCACGAAGTTGGTGAGCACGCGCGTCCGAAAGATGATACGGCCCTCGTCACCTATGGCCTGCAGACCATTCCGGGCAACGTTGAGCAATGCCTGCAGGATCTGATCCCTGTCGACGCGCACCGCGGGCACGCTCGGATCGTAGTCGCGCATGATCACGGCACCGGCAGGCGCTTCGGCTGAAATCAGTTCGACGACACGCTCGGTCAGCTCGTGCGGATTGAGCTTCTCCGCACGTCGCGCACCTCCGGCCACGAGCACTCGATCCACGAGCGACGCGAGCCGGTCGGCTTCCGAAATAATGATGTCCGTGTAACGCTTGAGGTCGCTGCTGGGCAGCTTGCGCTCGAGCAGCTGAGCCGCTCCGCGCATCCCGCCGAGCGGGTTCTTTACCTCATGGGCCAGCTGGCGCACGATCTGCTTCGACACGCGCTGACCGGCGGCAAGCTGCGTTTCGCGCGTGATCCGGCGCTCCCGGGCCTGGTCATTCAGCTCGAGCAGCACACCAGCCTCGAGCGGTGAGGCTCGACAGTCCAGGCTCAGATCGTTGCCGGCAGCGCGACAATTGAGCGCGCGCAGGCCGATCGTCAAACCCCGGCGCATCGACCGCTTGCAAAGCTCGATCAGTTCATCTGAGCCTACGATCAGCTCGGACAGATCGTGACCCAGGGCCTGCCGCTCGCTGAGCCCTAACAGATCCTGCGCGGCGAGATTGAAGTAGGTGACAACGAGATTCTCGTCGAGTGCGATGACGGCGAAGCCCAGACTGCCGAGAATCTGGTCGGAGCTCGGCGCACGCGCGCCGGACCTGGCGCGAGAGCCTAGTTGCCGCCCGGCCGCGGCGGCGGAATCGTCTGCGGCCGCACTCGCTGCGGCGGTCGCAGCTGCTGGGTGCTGTTCTGGCGCACGAAAAATGTCACCGGCAATGACTGTTTGAGTTCTCGACCCTCGGCATCGCTGACCACCGCCTGCAGCGTGTGCTCGCCGCGCCAGACCTCCGGGACCGTGAAGCTGACATCGCGGGCACCAAGGGCTACGGGCTCGCCGTCGAGAATGACGTCGATCTGGTGACCCGGCTGGAGGGGCGGATAAATCACGAGTTGCGCTTGCAGGCTGCCCTCGATATTGAACACCGTCTCCTGCTCCGCGGGACTCGCTACCGCAAGCACCGCATACTCCGTGACCGCCCGCTCTGGCTCGGACTGCCGCGGCAGGGCCGCGGGCGCAGACGCTGGCGGCGCCGAGACCCTGGCCTCGGCGCTCGAGAAAGATTGTCCGCCGGTGAGCTCGATCTGCGTTGCGCCCTCGACGGGACGATCGGAGAAGTGTCTCTGCCCCTGCGCGTCCACCCACGTCCATACGGGCGCCGCGGCGGCTACCGCCGAGACCAAAGATGTTATTGCGATCAGGCACCTAAGCATGCTCCTTATCTTATCGCCGATCGCGCATCGGAACCAATGACACTGGCGTGGTTTTGAGAACCACGCCAGTGCTGGTATTTAACTTAATCTGTTATCGATACGCGACTACCTAGAGGCTGTAGTACATATCGAACTCAACCGGGTGAGTCGACATCTGCAGCCTTTCGATTTCTTCCGACTTCAAGTCGATGTAGGCATCGATCAGCGAATCGCTGAAAACGTCGCCGGCTTTGAGGAATTCGCGGTCGGCGTCGAGCTCGTCGAGGGCCTGCTGCAGGGAGAAGGACACGGTCTGGATCTTCTTCTCCTCTTCGGGCGGAAGATCGTAAAGGTCCTTGTCCATCGGATCGCCGGGCAGAATCTTGTTCTGAATGCCGTCGAGACCCGCCATCATCATTGCGGTGAAGGCAAAGTACGGGTTTGCCGTCGAGTCGGGGAACCGAACCTCGATGCGCCGTGCCTTCGGATTGGCCACGTACGGAATACGAATCGAAGCGGAGCGGTTGCGCGCCGAGTATGCGACCAGCGTCGGCGCCTCGAAACCCTTGACCAGGCGCTTGTAGCTGTTGGTCGAGGCGTTCGTGAAGGCATTGAGCGCCTTGGCATGCTTGATGATGCCACCGATGTAGTAGAGCGCTGTTTCCGACAGGCCGCCGTAGCTGTCGCCCGAGAACATGTTTTTGCCGTCCTTCATCAGCGACTGGTGGACATGCATTCCGTTGCCGTTGTCACCGACGAGCGGCTTCGGCATGAAGGTCGCTGTTTTACCGTAGCTGTACGCGACGTTCATGACGACGTACTTGAGCATCTGAACCTCATCCGCTTTGCGGACGAGCTCGCCGAACTTGACGCCGATCTCGTTCTGACCTGCTGTCGCGACCTCGTGGTGATGCACCTCGGTCACGAGGCCCATCTCGTCGAGCGCCAGACACATGGCCGAACGCATGTCGTGCAGCGAGTCTACCGGCGGAACCGGGAAATAACCGCCCTTGACCTTGGGCCGGTGACCGATGTTGCCGCCTTCTTCTTCGGCCTCGGAATGCCACGCACCCTCGGCTGAACCGATCTGATAGAAGACCTTGTGCATCTCAGTGCTCCAGCGAACGTCGTCGAAGACGAAGAACTCGTTCTCGGGTCCGAAGAAGGCCTGGTCGGCGATACCCGTCGTTTGCAGGTAAGCGATTCCGCGCTTGGCGGCTGAGCGGGGGTCACGCTCATAGCCCTGCATGGTCATCGGCTCGATGATGTCACAGGTGATGTTGAGCGTCGGCTCCTCGGTAAAAACGTCCATGACGGCGGTATCGCAGTCCGGCATGAGGATCATGTCGGACTCGTTGATGCCCTTCCAGCCGGCGATCGAGGAGCCGTCGAACATCTTGCCGTCCTCGAACAGGCTGTCTTCGACCTGGCTCACGGGCATCGTGACATGCTGTTCCTTGCCCCGGGTATCGGTCAGGCGCAGGTCAACGAACTTGACGCCCTTTTCCTTGATGAGATTCATAACGTCGGCTGGCGACATGAGATTTCCTCCGTTAGTTTTGCTTTGTCGGTTTGCACGCGCCGTTGACCCGGTTCGCCTCTGCGGATGCCGGGGCTAAGACTCTCGTGTTGCACCAAAAGTGCACAAGTCGTGCCAGCTCGGAAAATCGAGCAGTAAAGGGGTCTTTCGACGTGCCGTCGCTGAATTCCGCCGCTGACTGCCTCAAAATGAGGCATTACATAATACATAATGCACTTTTATCGTGCATAGAGTCCAGCGGAATGCCGCGGTTCAGACGTTTATACTCTCGCGCTCCTGTTTGTCGCGCCTTCGAGGCACTCTTCTCATGGATCTGATGGAAAAGCTCGTGTCGCTCGCGAAGCGTCGCGGTTTCATTTTCCCGTCGAGCGAAATCTACGGTGGTCTCAACGGTGCCTGGGACTATGGCCCGCTCGGCGTCGAGCTCAAACGCAACATCAAGCAGGCGTGGTGGGACGACATGATCGCGCATCACGACGAGCTCAGCGTGCCCAATGGCGCGCCGATGGCCTACGCGATGGTCGGACTGGACTCCGCCCTGCTCATGAACCCGAAGGTGTGGGAGGCGAGCGGCCATGTCGGCGGGTTCAATGATCCCATGGTCGACGACCGCGAGACCAAGGCACGCTATCGCGCGGACCAGCTGGTCGTATTCGCGCTCGAGCTCACGTCGGACGACGGCTCGATCGAGCGCCTCGACGACGCGCTGTTCGCCGCACCGGGCGAAGCGGGGAAGACGCCCGACTCCGAGCTTTTTGCGCCGCACAAAAAGCGCATCGACAAGATCCGCAAGTCGCGCAAGACCGTGGCTTCGGTCTCTCCGGCTCCTGTCGCCGACGCCCTGCAGAACGAGGCTTTGCGGGCCAAGACCTGGGCGCCGCAGGCGTCGGCGGCCGGCACATTGACCGCGCCTCGCGCCTTCAACCTCATGTTCAAGACCCATGTCGGCGCCCTCGAGGACAATTCCAGTGTCGCGTATCTCAGGCCCGAGACGGCGCAGGGCATCTTCGTCAACTTCAAGAACGTCATCGATACCTCGAGAGTGAAGCTGCCTTTCGGCATAGGCCAGATCGGCAAGGCCTTTCGCAACGAGATCAACCCTCGCAACTTCACGTTCCGGTCGCGCGAATTCGAGCAGATGGAGATCGAGTTCTTCTGTCGCCCCGAAGACGCGCCGGCCTGGTACGACTACTGGGTCAAACGGCGCTATCAGTGGTATCTGAATCTCGGTATCGAGGCAAAGAATCTGGTCCTCAGAGAGCACGAGCAGGACGAGCTCGCGCACTATGCCGCCGGCTGTGCCGATGTCGAGTATCTGTTTCCTTTCGGTCAGAGCGAGCTCGAGGGCATCGCGAACCGGACGGATTTCGACCTGCGTCAGCACATGACGACCAGCGGCAAGGATCTGAGGTACTTCGACGACCAGGCCACGGACCCGGACGCCAAGCGCTTTCTTCCTTACGTGATCGAGCCTTCTGCCGGCGCCGATCGAGCGACGCTCGCTTTTCTCTGTGACGCCTACGCCGAGGACGAGGTCGGCGGCGAGCAGCGCACCGTGCTCAAGCTGCATCCAAGGCTGGCTCCCTACAAGGCGGCGATATTCCCGCTCGTCAAGAAGGAAGGAATGCCCGAGAAGGCGCAGGCCATTGCTGCAACGCTGCGACGACGGTTCAATGTGATGTACGACGAAAAAGGCGCGATCGGCAGACGCTATCGCCGTCAGGACGAGGCCGGCACGCCGTTCTGTATCACGATCGACGGCGACACGCTGAGCGACGGGACAGTGACCGTCAGGGAGCGCGATAGCTGCGCACAGGAACGTGTGGCCGCCGACCGACTGACGGAGTTTCTGGCCGACAAGATCGAGGCCTAGATCTTGTCCGGACCGGGCATGCGGCTCGTTCTGATCGATCGAGACGGAGTCATCAATCGGGACTCCGCGAGCTATATCAAGAGTGCCGAG
>JASFSD010000113.1:0-7174 GCA_050114575.1 Gammaproteobacteria bacterium
GTTCAGCGGCGAGCAGGAAGAGCGAGCTGAATCGATGGGCTCTCTGTTCGGATTGATCCCGCTGGCTTTGCTCGTTATCTACTCGATCCTGGCGATACCGCTGAAGTCCTATCTGCAGCCCTTCGTGATCATGAGTGTTATCCCGTTCGGCATCATCGGCGCCATCGTCGGTCATCTGGTCATGGGCATGCCGCTGCAGGTCTTCTCGATTCTCGGCATGCTTGCCCTGTCGGGCGTCGTCATCAATTCAAGCCTCGTTCTGGTCGATTACATCAACCGCCAGCGCAGACAGGGTATGGACGTCGTCGAAGCCGTGACGCGCGCAGGCATCGTTCGCTTCCGACCCATACTGCTGACATCGATCACCACTTTCGTCGGGTTGATGCCGCTGATGCTGACCAAATCTTCTGAAACGATCTGGTTCACGCCGATGGCCGTGTCGCTCGGCTGGGGCGTGATGTTCGCAACCGTGATAACTTTGTTCCTCGTGCCTTGCCTGTACCTAGCGCTGGAAGACCTGCATGTCTGGCGTGCGCCCGAACCGACGCCGGAGATTGTGCCGAGCACGTTCGCCGACTAATTACTTCAAAAAGGAGCGATAGAACCATGTGTGACAAAGACCATTCAGACCTGATCAAAGAAGCAGAGGCTCGCGGATGGGTAACGCGCCGGCAGTTCGGCGTCCTGCTCGGAGCCGGTGTGTCGATGACGCTGCCACAAGTCACCAACGCGCAGGCGGTAACCGAGATGGACGTCAAGATCACCACTCCGGACGGCGAGGCCGACTGTTATTTCGTCCATCCGGCTAGCGGGTCGGCAGCGGCCGTGCTCATGTGGCCGGATATCTTCGGGCTGCGGCCGGCATTCAGGGAGATGGGCAAACGGCTCGCGCAATCGGGTTACTCGGTTCTCGTCGTCAACCCGTTCTACCGGCAGCAGATGGCGCCGACTGCGGCTCAGGGCGCGGCCACACCGGTGCAGGAGCTGTTCCCGATGATGCAGGCGCTCACGGCCGAAACGCACATGATCGACGCGCGTGCGTTCATCGGCTGGCTGGATCAGCAGCCTTCCGTGGATACGAGCCGAAAGGTCGGCACCCAGGGGTACTGCATGGGTGGCCCGATCGCCTTCCGGACGGCCGCCGCCGTCCCGGGTCGCGTCGGAGCCGTCGCCTCGTTTCATGGCGGCGGACTGGTGACTGATATGCCCAACAGCCCGCACCTCCAGGCCGCGACTTCCCAAGCGCGGTTTCTTGTTGCCATTGCGGCCAACGACGACGAGCGTTCGCCGAATGACAAGAACGTGATCCGCGAAACATTCGAAGACGCCGGGCGCCCAGCCGAGATCGAGGTCTACGAGAACTCAGCGCACGGCTGGTGCCCGCCGGATTCAGGGGTCTACAACGAGCCACAGGCCGAGCGGGCCTGGAGCCGCCTGCTGGCGCTGTACTCGCAGGCGCTGGCCTGATTGCACTGCGATCGTTGAGGGTCGGCCGGCTAGAAGCCGGCCGACCAGAGAGCCCGTCAAGGCAGCCGATAGAGTTTCTCTTCGTAAGCCAACGAGGACCAGCTGGCGTGTGCCTGACTCAACTGGAGAAGATCCGGATCGAGCATCGGGCTCTGCGTGAGATGCGCCCCATCGTACGTGAATTGTTCAGGCGCCAGGTCCTTGCGCAGCACGACGATCTCGTCTCCCTGCATGTAGCCCTGGGTCCCCACGAACTGCATGATGGCGCGACCTTCGACGTCGGCGAACTCGGGGCGCGTCAGGTCGTGCCCGATCATGGGATGCTCCGATGAGATTCCGATCAACGAGAGCAATGTCGGCGCCAGATCGATCTGGCTGGCTACCGGCTCATAGGCAAAGGGCTCGATGTCGGCACCCAGGACCAGTGCCGGAATGTGAAAGTGGTCGACGGGAACCACGTCAGGACCGTAGACCCGGGAGTTGTGATCGGCGACGATCACGAAAACCGTGTCCTCCCAGTAGCTAGACGCCCTCGCCCTTTCGATGAATTGCCCGACCGCATAGTCGGCATACTTGACGGCGTTGTTGACGGTAGCCTTCTGCTCGTCGTACAGCTCGATACGCCCGTCGGGAAACTCATAGGGCGTGTGATTCGATGTCGTGAAAACCAACGAGAAGAAGGGACGATCCCCGAGCCGCTCGAACTCGTCGTGCGCATGGCGGAACAGGTCCTCGTCCGAGGCACCCCAGGCGCCGAAGAATACGGCATCGTCGTAATCGTTCTCGTCGATGACTTTCTCGAAGCCGTTGTTCATGAAGAAGCGGCGCATATTGTCGAAGTGCGACTCACCGCCGTAGATGAAGCTCGTCTCGTAACCGAATCCGCGAAGGAGCTGAGCCAGCGTGAAAAAGTTACGTTGCGAGCCGCCGAGCTTTACCGTGCTTCGCGCCGGCGTTGGCGTAAAGCCGGTGATGACTGCTTCTATCCCGCGGACCGAACGGATACCGGTCGCGAACAGATTTTCGAACCACAGCCCCTCCTGCGCAAGCGCGTCTATATTCGGCGTGAGGGGCAATCCGCCCAACGCGCCGACGAATTCCGCGCCCAGGCTCTCCTCGAGAACGATGACGAGGTTCTTGGGCCGGGCGTACGTTCGCGTCGCCGTTTGCCGATGCAGCGTCGGCAGTGCCGCATCGACGAACGTCGCAGGATCGACGTGCATCTCGTCCCGCACGACGGCAACGACTTCGTCCGCCGGCATATCGCTGTAGCGCAAGCCTCCGTCGGGCTCGGAGCTCTCCTCGACCAGCGCATACAGCACCGAGTAGCCCGAGTTCAGCGCCAGATCGTTGACCATGGGGTCTGTCGACAGCGCGACGGTGCTCGGATTGACCGCGCGGTTGTCGAGGGTCGATCTCATCATCGCCAGGCAGCCGAACGCGAGCGTCGGGGTCAGCAGCAAGGCGATCCAGATGGAAACCGGCGCGACTCCTGCGAGCCTGCTGCCGAGCAGTCGACGCGCTACCCAGAGCACTCCGGCAATCAACAGGGTCGCAACCGAGATTTCGGTCACGTACGCAGCCTTCAGCGTGCTGACGATCTCCTTTGGATAACCCAGATACTCGAAGAAGAGGCGGTTCGGTCTGGCGTCGAACTGCGCGATGAACGGCATGGTCGAGGCTTCGAGAAACACGCTCGCGCCCAGACAAACGAGAAAGTAGCCGAGCAAACCAGGGCGCCAGCCCTTCAGCATGAATTCCGACGTGCAGAACAGCGGAAGCAGCAACATGGGCCAGATCAGGAAGAAGCCGAGAAGAATGAGGTCGAAGCGAAAGCCCTGCAGGAATATCGGCCCGAGCATGTCGGCAGCGACGACCCGATCCCACTGCCAGAGCACGAGCACGCCGCGGGAAACACTGAGCATCGCCAGCAGCAGCAATGCGAACAGCCCGAATGGGCGCAGGAGCGCTCCGAGGTTTTTCATACTTCCCGCCTGTTTGCGGCGACCATCGCGAGTCACCGGCCGTTGGACGGCTGGAGGCGACAAAATCCTTTCCCGCCGGGGCTCAGAACGAGGCCTTGGTCCGGACGCTCACCTGCAGGCCGCTGAGCGACGAGTCGCCGTTGAGCGGCATCGCGAAGTCGATGTGGACGACGGAGCCGCTGCTCGCCTTCGGCGAGCTCAGCCGCAGACCGAAACCCGCGTCGTAGAGCATTCCGAGATTGGGCGTACCGCGCGGATCCTGACCCCAGGTGCGGCCAGCATCGACGAAGGCCGCAAAGCCAACGCGCAATAGATGCAACGGATACCAGTCCGTGAAAAACCGGTCCTCGAGCCGGAACAAAGCTCGTGATGTGCCGTTCTGGTAGCGCAGCGGAAAACCGCGCAGGCCGCTGTCACCGCCGAGCATGACCTGCTGGTCCAGGTCGAGCCCGTTCGTAGCGACGAGATCCGCACTCGCCATGAGCATTTGGGATTCGAACAACTTCCGATAGTACGTGGCATCGGTGCGGAAGACCGTGTTCGTGAAGCCCGCCGTCTCCCGCCGCGTGGAAGCCTCGAAATTCAGGGTCAGCAACTCTTCGTCCGACGGTTGCCAGCCTTTCCTGCCCGTGAAATCGAGCATCAGGGCGTTGCGGTCGGCGCCGAACGATTCCGAGGAATAACCGACCCGGGCCAGGAGGCTCATTCCGAGCTGCACGTCCTCGATCCGGCCCATGTCATTGAGCTCTACGAATTGACGATAGTCGTTGCCGACCAACTGGAAGCCGGCCCAGGGATAGACGAGCCTGCGATCCTCCGGCAGCAGCATGGGATCGGCGAAGCCCGGCGCCCGCTGAAACGTATGCTCGTCCGCAGTCAGGCCCACGAGCCAGCGCGTGGCACTGTCACCCCTGAGGCCCTCGGACCAGCCCCCCTGAATGGTTGTGGTGTTGACCTGGTGCTTGAAGGCATCGACGGACTCGCCGAGATCGTAAATCTGGTCGACGCGGTCATCCTGCTTGAACGCCGCATCGACAGACCATTTCGTATCCAGCGAAAAGAAGGGCCGCCCGAGAAGCAGATTTCGGCTCGACCCGTCGCTGGCCGACGCATAGTCGGCATCGAGGCGGACCCAGCTTCCGAACAGGTTCTGGTTGCCAAAACCGAAAACCGTCCTGTCGCGATCGACATCGGTTTCGTGCAGAAAGCTCACTTTCGTTCCGGTTCCGAACAGGTTGCCTTCCTCGAACCCGATGCCGGAGTTGTTCGAGCCACCGGAGCGCCCGAAGCTGAAGTTGGTGGAGAGGGACCACGAGTCCCACGTGGTAACGAGGATGTCGACCGTGTTGGTTTCTTCGTTGTAGGCGCTCGGCACGATGATCGTGTCGGCGATCGAGCCCCTGCCCCGGATTGCGCGTTCGGACTCGAGCAGCAATTCCGGATCATAGACATCACCAGGCTCGAACAGCAGGATCTCTTCGAGGACATTCTCACGCGTGGTGACGTGAACCTTGTTCGCCAGCTTGTAGAGCCGCTTGTCCTCCTCGGGCTTGGACGGGTCGAATACGTTCTCGGCAACCACTTCGATTCGGCCGATTCGCGCACCGCGCTCGACGAGATGTGAGGCTATCTCCTCGTCGAGCAAATGCGGCTTCTCCGCCTCCTGCATTTGTGCCTGCGCCAGTAATGGGACGGCCAGTGCGTGGACGAGAACAGTTGCCCGTATCCTCCATCGTTGCGACTCCGCCATTGAAGATTCCCTCTGTGGGCATCAATCGATGCCGTGGTTGGCGTAAGACGTAACGAAAAGCGAAAATCATTCGCGAAGCTCGAGGTCTCGCGGTTGCGGATTGCGGATGCCCAGCGCTTCACGCCCGGATGCGCCTTTCGGCTGCGACGATGCGGCTCAAGCCCTGCCGATCAGAACCAACGCAGACCAGGATTGTAAGAACTCAGATCAGAATAAACTTATAAGTATTTGTTTTTATTATCTACTTCACTTCCGATCGAGTGGCCTCTTCATTCGCAAAGCGGCGCTTTGGCCCGACTTGCGCTGCGCCCCGGGCGCATCCGTGATATCCGATTGTCGTCTTTACTCGGTCGCCGGGCCTTCGAGCGAATCCATCGCGAGCCCATAGGTCGGATCGCAGTCGTACGGATAGACATGATCGTTGCCGCGGCGAAACGACAGGACCCTAGCGGCAGTGCCGTCGAACGATCCCGGGTCCCGAAACTGCTGTGTGACGATCAGCGTGTCAGCGTCGGACAGTCGAAATCTCTCGACGAGTTGGACGTCTTCCGTGTAGTCGACGCCATTGTTGAAGAGTGTGCCGCTCTGGAGCCTGGCGGTATCGACGACGAGAGTGTCTCCTTCCCAGCGCCCGAATGAGTGGCCGGTCTGGGAGTGCGGCCAGTCGGTCGGGTGCTCCGTCTCGTTCATGAAGATCACACGAACGAGATCGAAATACTCGAGCTTGACGACGATCATGTCCCGGCCCTCGAAGATTTCGAGCGGAAACGGACCCTGCATGGAGTAGATCAGGCCGGGCGGCCTGCACGTGTTCGCGACTGTCGTCTGCGCCCGCGGATCGTAGTCTCTGGCCGCCTCGCGCAGGGACTCGTGGACCTGGAGGCCGCCATAGTCACCCGGTGGAAACTCGGCGACGCCCGCATCAGCCAGCACGACGACGTCGTCTGGAAAGCTCGCCATCAGGTCCCGCTCTACCGGCGTCGGCGGGCGTCGCGGCGGCGCCGGCCCGAAGCTCATGTTCCAGAATCCGGCAATGCCAGGCTCCGCGCCCGGCTGACTCATCACCGGGCCAGGCAGCGCCAGGACCACCACCAGGGAAAACGCGGCGGACAAGCTGGCATGCCGGGCCTGTCCGGGCATCAGTTGTCAGTCCCTCTGGGCACGCCGATTTCCGTGCCATCCTCTCTGAACGCTCGAGTGATCCGCAGCAAATAGCTGCCGTCCAGTGAAGGCAGTCCCTGCAACGTGATTTTTTCGCCGGGGCTGAAACTGTCCTGGCCCCAGCCCCGACGGCGCAAGACGGACGGAGACGTCGTCTCAGCCGTCCAGTGCTGGATGCTGCCGTCGTCTGCAACCACGTCGAATTTGAGCACGGCGTGCGGGTTGGCGAATCTGAACTCCGTCACCGTTCCGCTGACTTCGACGTTGCCGTCGAGATCATAAAACAGCGCGGCCGAGTGGTGTGCGGCAGCGCTATTGCCGGCAATCATAGTGACTACAAGTAGAGAACCGAGGGCTAATCGTTTGCACATTGCTTTCGTTACCCGCCGCAATCAATGACTGTCGTCGTTCAGCAAAGAGGCAAGCAGTGCCATCGTGCTCGGCTTGGCCTCGGGCGCGTGCGTGGCCAGAAAGACACCTTCCGCCCATGTCATGGGCGTACGCCCAACGTTATCCGGGATGTCGAGCTGCGCGCCCTGTGCGTGCAGAAATCGGATGATCTCGTCGGAACCGCGATTCGCCGCCCCGTGAACGGCCCCTATCCCCATGCTATTGACCTGATCGACGTCGTTGCCGAGCTCGAAACAAAGCTTCACGGCCTGAAGCAGCGCGTCCGGGCCTTCGTCGAAGGTCTGGTTGAACACCCAGTTGACGCCGGCGGCAGCCATCAGAGGGGATGTACCCGCGAACGTGTCGATGTTCGGATCGGCACCTCGATCCAGCAGCATCCGCATGACGGTTACGTCCCCCG
>JASFSD010000114.1:0-7155 GCA_050114575.1 Gammaproteobacteria bacterium
CTGGATCGGCACCTTCCACGGGCTCGCTCATCGGCTGCTGCGCCGTCACTGGCGCGAGGCGGGGCTCTCGGAGAGCTTTCAGATTATGGACTCCGATGACCAGCAGCGGATGCTCAGGAAGCTGCTCAAGTCTCTCGGTCTCGAGGACGGTGAATGGACGCCCAGGGAGCTCGCCTGGTTCATCAATGCGCAGAAAGACGAGGGCCTCAGGGCCGCCGACGTTCCCGACGACGGCAATCCGACCCGGCGGCAGATGATCGATCTCTACCGCCGTTACGAGGAGCTCTGCGAGCAGTCCTCGCTCGTGGATTTCGGCGAGTTGCTGCTGCGGGTGCTGGAGCTCATGCGCAACAACGCCGACGTCCGCGACATCTATCGTCGACGGTTCCGCCACGTTCTGGTCGACGAGTTTCAGGACACGAACATGATTCAATACCTGTGGCTCAAGCTCCTTACGAGCGGCCAGGGTGTGCCTTTCGTGGTCGGCGATGACGACCAGTCGATTTATCGCTGGCGCGGCGCCCGCGTCGAAAACCTGTTCCAGTTCGAGCGCGATTACGCCGGAACCGAAGTGCACCGGCTCGAGCAGAACTATCGCTCGAGCGCAAACATTCTGAATGCCGCCAATGCCGTGATAGCCAACAACGGTGCGCGGATGGGAAAGAGCCTCTGGACCGAAGGTGCCGCGGGCGATCCGATCAGGCTGTACGGGGCATTCAACGAGCGCGACGAGGCCGAGTTCGTCGTCAACCGGATCCGGGATTTCGTCGATGCCGGGAACCGGCGGTCGGATGCGGCCGTGCTCTACCGGTCCAACGCGCAGTCGCGGGTGTTCGAGGAAGCGCTGCTCTCTGCCGGGATTCCCTATCGTGTCTATGGCGGTCAGCGCTTCTTCGAGCGGGCCGAGATCAAGGATGCACTCGCCTATCTCAGGCTGATCGCCAATCGGGACGATGACCCGTCATTCGAGCGCGTGGTCAACACGCCGACGCGAGGCGTCGGGGCACGTACGGTCGACGTCGTCAGGGACCATGCTCGACGCATCGGTGTCAGTCTCTGGCATGCCGCGAACGAGGTCATCTCCGAGGGCCTTCTGGCAAAGCGCTCGGCAAACGCGCTCTGGGGTTTCCTCAAACTCATAGAGGACCTCGACCAGGCGACCGAAGGGATGCAGCTCTACGAGCAGGTCGAGCACGTGGTTGAGCGAAGCGGCTTGGTTCCGCATCACCTCAAGGACACGACATCGAGCGGCGAAGCGCGCGTGGAAAACCTGCAGGAGCTCGTAAACGCCGCCCGGGACGTCTACGTCGGCGAAGATTCCGAGTTGTCGCCGCTGATGGAATTTCTCTCCTACGCCGTGCTCGAGTCGGGTGAGGCGCAGGCGGGGCAGTTCGAGGACAGCGTGCAGCTCATGACGCTGCATTCGGCCAAGGGGCTCGAGTTTCCGCTGCTGTTTCTGTGCGGTCTCGAGGACGGCCTGTTTCCGCATCAGCGTTCGCTGAACGACGCGAATGGCCTCGAGGAGGAACGGCGGCTGTGTTACGTCGGACTGACACGAGCGCGCGAGCAGCTCTATCTGAGCTATGCCGAGCAGCGCAGGCTGCACGGAACCGAGACCTACTCGACGCCGTCCCGGTTCCTGCGCGAAATCCCTCAGGAGCTGATCGAAGAAATCCGGCCGCAGATGCGCGTCGCACGGCCCGTCGCCCTGGCATCGCGGACACCGCGGGAGGCGATCAACGGCGTCTCGCTGGGGCGTCGCGTCAGGCACAGAAAGTTCGGCGAAGGCGTCGTCCTGAACAGCGAGGGATCGGGCGCTCATGCGCGGGTCCAGGTCAACTTCGAGAGTGCCGGAACCAAGTGGCTGGTGATGGCCTATGCCAATCTTGAACTGATGTAACATAGCGCCGCCGCAGGCGGCCGCGAGTTTGAATGAATATTCTGATTTTGGGTGCTGGGCAGGTTGGCACGACGGCCGCCTACAGCCTTGCGCGGGAAGAGGCAAACGAGGTCACGATCGTCGACCGCAATCCCGATGTCCTGCGCGAGCTCCAGGATCGGCTCGATGTGCGGACGGTCGTCGGCGATGCGGCGCACCCGGAGGTGCTGGAGCGCGCGAGTGCGCGCGAGGCCGACATGATCATCGCGCTGACCAACAGCGACGAGAGCAATATGCTCGCCTGTCAGATTGCACATACGTTGTTCTCGGTACCGACCAAGATCGCTCGGATTCGGTCCGGAGCATATGCCGATCAACCCGAGCTGTTCCGTGACGATCGGATACCGGTCGACGTCATCGTCAGCCCCGAGGCGCTCGTCACCCAGTACATCGAGCAGCTCGTGCACTACCCGGGCGCGTTGCAGGTTCTGGAGTTCGCCGATGGCATGGTCCGCCTGGTCGCAACGCGCGCCGAGAGCGGGGGCGCGCTGATCGGTCATCCTCTAAGCGAGCTGCCGCACCACATCCCGAACGTGGATTGTCGCGTCGTCGCCATATACCGCGGCGGCCGCGGCATCATCCCCGATGGCGACACGGTCGTAGAGGAAGGCGACGAAGTCTTTTTCATCGCCGCGCGCAAGGACATTCGTACGGTGCTGCGAGAGATGCGCAAGCTCGACGACCCTGTACGCAGCGTCGTCATCGCCGGCGGCGGCAATATCGGCTTCAGGCTGGCCCAGGCGCTCGAGAATACGAATCAGGTCAAGATCATCGAGCGCGGTTTCGACCAGGCCAGGCAGATCTCGGAAAACGTCGATCACGCCGTCGTACTCTACGGCGATGCGGCGGATGAGGAGCTGCTGCTCGAAGAGAACATCGACAGCGCGGATGTCTTCGTTGCGGTGACCAACGCCGAGGAAGCGAACATTCTCTCGGCCATGCTGGCCAAGCGTCTCGGTGCCCGCAAGGTACTGGCACTGATCAACCGCCCGGCCTATGCCGAGCTCGTCGAGGCAGGGACGATCGATATCGCGATCTCACCGAAAGAGATCACTCTCGGCACGCTGCTGGCACATGTCCGGCGGGGCGATGTGGTCAAGGTTCATTCGTTGCGCAGAGGCGCAGCGGAGGCGATCGAGGCCATCGCGCACGGCGATTCGCGGCGTTCGGAAGTCGTCGGGCGAATGATCGAGGAAATCCGCCTGCCCCGCGGTGCGGCGATCAACGCCATCGTCCGCGGTGATAAGGTCCTGATGGCGCATCACGACACGTTGATCGAGGAGGACGACCACGTCATTCTCTTCGTCGCCGACCGGCGTCAGATCGACGAGGTCGAGCGTTTGTTCGAGGTGGACGGCGAGGCGGGCTAAGCCGCAACGATGGCCGATTCACCGATCCAGCGCGTACTCGGGCTGCTGCTGACAATATTCAGCCTCAGCATGCTGCCGCCGATTGCGTTTTCGCTGTATTTCGATGACGGCACGGCCGTGGATTTCGTCGAGTCGTTCTTCGTCGTAGCGATCGTCGGTCTTGTACTCTGGTTTCCGGCCAGGAACAGTAAACGGGATCTAAGGCTGCGCGACGGGTTCGTGATCGTCGCGTCATTCTGGGTCGTGCTCGGAGTATTCGGCGCGGCGCCGTTCCTGTTTGCCGACGAGACGGATATCAGTCTTACCGATGCCGTATTCGAATCGATATCCGGGTTGACGACGACGGGGGCGACGGTCCTTACGGGCCTCGATGATCTGCCCAAGGCAATTCTCTATTACCGGCAGCAGCTGCAATGGTTCGGCGGCATGGGGATCATCGTCCTCGCGGTTGCCGTGTTGCCGATGCTCGGTGTCGGCGGGATGTCGCTTTATCGGGCCGAATCGCCCGGTCCGGTCAAGGATGCCAAGCTGACGCCGAAGATCACCAAGACGGCCAAGGCGCTCTGGTACGTCTATCTCGGCATCACGGTTGCCTGTTTTCTCGCCTACTGGACGACGGGCATGGGCTTTTTCGACGCGCTCTGCCACAGCTTCAGCACAGTGGCCATCGGCGGCTTTTCGACTCACGATACGAGCATGGCCCACTTCGCTGCGAACGGGCTGAACGGCCCGCTGATCGAGTCGATCGCAATCTTCTTCATGTTCCTGGCCGGCATCAACTTCGCCCTGCACTTTCTGGTCTGGCGCGATCGGCGCATCGGCCATTACTTCTCGGATCCCGAGTTTCGGGCGTACGTGCGCATCCTCGTCGCACTCTGTGTCGTCGTCGTCGGGTTTCGCGTCTGGCAGGTCCACATCTTGCCCGGCGAGTCGCCCGCGGCACTCACGGGCAGCCCCGCTGTTGCCGACAGCATCGGCGACGCCGGCGCCACAGCGGCTCTGGAAGCGTCGGCCGTGCTCAAGACCATGCTCTCCGGGGTATTTCAAACCGTCTCGATCGCGACCACGACGGGATTCACGACGGAGGACTTTGCCGGGTGGCCCGGCGCGATACCGGTGTTGCTGATATTTGCGAGTTTCATCGGGGGCTGCGCGGGATCGACCGGCGGCGGCATGAAAGTCGTGCGCTGGGCGCTCATGTACCGGCAGGGCATCAGAGAATTCCGCCGCCTCGTGCATCCGAATGCCGAAATTCCGGTCAAGCTCGGCTCGAAGGCGGTCAACCCGCGCGTCGTCGATTCGGTCTGGGGCTTCTTTGCAGTCTATGTCGTCGTGTTTGCGGTGCTGTTGCTCATCATGATGACCACGGGCATGGATCAGTCGACGGCATTCTCGGCTGTGGCGGCGACGTTGAACAATCTCGGCCCGGGCCTCGGCGATGTGGCCAATGGCTTCGGGGATGCGACGGTTGTCGCCAAGTGGGCGGCCGTCTGCGCCATGCTGCTCGGCCGTCTCGAGATATTCACGCTGCTGATCCTGGTAACGCCCATGTTCTGGCGCGGCTGATCGGCGTGCTCGAGAGGCTCGAGGCCATGATTGCCCGTGGTCAGGATTCTGCGAGCCTGCGCTTTGCGCTGGCGACGGGCTATCTCAGGGAGGGCGACGCCGGGCGCGCGGTCGAGCACGCCAAAGTTGCCGTGTCGCAGGACCCCGACTATTCTGCCGCCTGGCGTCTGCTCGGTCAGGCGCAGGTCGCAGCAGGCCGGGCCGAGGATGCGGCCGAGAGTTTCGAGCGGGGGATAGCGGTGGCCAGGCAACAAGGCGATCGACAAGTCGAAAAAGAAATGCAGGTCTTCCTGAGGCGGCTTCGGAAGGGCCGAAGCGACACGGATTGAACCGGTGAGCTGGGCCGGCCGTCTCAAGCGCGTGAGCGAGTGGACCGGGCATGTGATCGCCTGGGTTGCTTTGCCGATGGTCCTGATTCAGTTCGTCATCGTCGTGCTGCGGTACATGTTCGATCTCGGCTGGATCTGGATGCAGGAAGGCGTCCTCTGGATGCATGCCGCGGTGTTCATGCTCGCGGCTGCCTACACACTGCACCACGACGAGCATGTACGCGTGGATATCTTCTATCGCAAGCTTGGCCGGCGCGGGCGCACGGCAGTGGACATCGCGGGGAACGTGCTGTTGCTGCTGCCGATGATGGCCTTTCTGATCATAGCGAGCTGGGATTACGTGTCGGTCTCCTGGTCGATCCGCGAAGGATCGCGCGAAGCGGGTGGCCTGCCTTTTCCTTTCGTGCCGCTGCTCAAGACTCTGATTCCGCTGACCGCCGGACTGGTCATGCTGCAGGGTATCGGCAACCTCGTGGCGGACGTCTGCCGGCTGCGCGAAGTTGCCGACGATTCCGATGAGGCGAGCGAGGAGTCCGGGCAGCCGGGAGCTTAGCCGTATGGAATGGGTTTCCCTTATCATGTTTGCCGCCGTGATCATCGTCCTGATGGCCGGGTTCCCGGTTGCGTTCTGTCTTGGCGGCGTCGCACTGATCTTTGCGCTCGCAGGCATGGTTGGCGGAGGCTTCGATGCCGCCTTTCTGCAGACCATGCCGAATCGTCTGTTCGGCATCATGAACAATCAGACGCTGCTTGCCGTCCCCCTGTTCGTGTTCATGGGCATCACGCTCGAGCGCGCACAGATTGCGGAGAAGCTCCTCGATAACCTGAGTTCTCTGTTCGGCTCACTCCGCGGCGGGCTCGGTATTTCCGTGACCGTGGTCGGTATGCTGCTCGCGGCGAGCACGGGTATCGTCGGCGCGACGGTAGTCACGATGGGATTGTTGTCCCTGCCGACGATGCTCCGCCGCGGGTACAGCCCGCAGATTGCCAGTGGAACGATTTGCGCGGCCGGCACACTCGGCCAGATCATCCCGCCGTCGATCGTTCTGGTGCTGCTCGGGGATGTGCTCTCGTCGGCGTACAGTCAGGCGCAGCTCGCGCAGAACATCTTCAATCCGGATACGGTCTCGGTTGGCGACCTCTTTGCCGGTGCCCTGCTGCCGGGACTGTTGCTCGTCGGGCTCTACATCGTCTACCTGATCGGTGTCGCCATCTTCAAGCCGGATGCGATGCCTGCGGCGGAGCGCGCGTCGGGCAAGACCGACTGGCTGGCTTTGCTCGGTGCGCTGGCGCCGCCATTGCTCCTCATCCTCGCTGTGCTCGGCTCGATCATCGGCGGTCTCGCTACGCCGACCGAAGCGGCCTCAGTCGGCGCCGTCGGTGCCCTGCTGCTCGCATCGAGCCGGCGCGCGCTGAACCTTGCGCGGCTGAGGGAGATTATGCAGAGCACCATTCGCGTCAGCAGTATGGTGTTTCTGATTCTGATAGGGGCGTCGCTGTTTTCGCTCGTGTTTCGTGGTTACGGCGGCGACCATCTCGTTCAGGACGTTCTGACCAGTCTGCCCGGCGGTGTGGTCGGGGCGGTCATCTCGGTGATGGTGCTGATGTTTCTGCTCGGCTTCGTGCTCGATTTCATCGAGATCACGTTCGTCGTGGTGCCGATCGTCGGGCCGATTCTTCTGGCGATGGGACTCGATCCCGTCTGGCTCGGCATCATGATCGCGATCAATCTGCAGACATCGTTCCTGACGCCGCCCTTCGGTTTCGCGCTGTTCTATCTGCGTGGCGTAGCGCCGGAGTCGCTTTCGACGGGTGATATCTACCGCGGCGTCATACCGTTCGTCGGCATTCAGATTGTGGCGCTGGGCGTCGTCGCCGCGTGGCCGTCGCTCGCGACGTGGTTGCCCGAAGTCCTGCTCGGTAACTAAAAGAGGGGTGCGAGCCCATTAGG
>JASFSD010000115.1:0-7155 GCA_050114575.1 Gammaproteobacteria bacterium
AACGAGCAGTCGGCGGTGATCGAAGCCGCGGGTAACGTCGTGATCGAGCTCGAAACGACCTCGGGCGAGGTTCGGGTGTTGAAACCTGAAACTCCGGTGCTCGAAGGCGAGGTCATCGATGCGGCGACGATGAACTGCCGCCGGCTGCGCGAGTTCTTCGCCGCCGAGATCGACGCTGCGAAGAGCCAGGGTCTGCTGCTCTCGTTGCATGTCAAAGCGACCATGATGAAGGTATCGGACCCGATCATCTTCGGCCATGCGGTCAGCGTCTATTACCGCGACGTCTTCGAAAAGTACGCGGATCTGTTCGCCGAGATCGGTGTCGAGGCCGACAACGGCATCGGTGATGTCTATGCGAAACTCGAGGAGATCGATGCCACTCAGCGCGCAGCCGTCGAAGCAGACATCGAGGCCGTATACGCTTCGCGTCCGGAATTGGCCATGGTCGATTCCGACAAGGGCATTACCAACCTGCACGTGCCGAGCAACGTCATCATCGATGCCTCGATGCCGGCTGCCATTCGAAGCTCTGGCAAGATGTGGGGTCCGGACGGCGCGCTGCATGACACCAAGGCCCTGATTCCGGATCGGTGCTACGCCGGTATCTACCAGGCAGTCATCGAGGACTGCAAAGCCAACGGCGCGTTCGACGTGCCGACCATGGGTAACGTCAGCAACGTCGGCCTCATGGCACAGAAGGCCGAGGAGTACGGTTCGCACGACAAGACGTTCGAAATAGAAGCCGCAGGAACCGTGCGTGTGCGCGACGAGGCGGGGCGCGTGCTGCTCGAGCTCGAAGTGGAGGCGGGCGACATCTGGCGCATGTGTCAGACCAAGGACGTGGCGATACGTGACTGGGTCCGGCTCGCCGTCGAGCGTGCGAGGGCGACGGGCGATGCGACGATTTTCTGGCTCGACCCGGTGCGTGCGCACGACCGCGAGCTGATCGGCAAGGTCGAGCGCTATCTGAAGGACCACGACACCAGCGGGCTCGATATTCGAATTCTCGCGCCCGTGGAGGCGATGCAAGCCACGCTCGAGCGCGTCAGGGCCGGTCAGAACTCGATATCGGTGACGGGCAATGTGCTGCGTGATTACCTGACCGACCTGTTTCCGATTCTCGAGCTCGGCACCAGCGCGAAAATGCTGTCCATCGTCCCGCTGCTGGCCGGGGGCGGGCTGTACGAAACGGGCGCCGGCGGCTCGGCGCCGAAGCACGTGCAGCAGTTCCTCGCCGAGAATCATCTCCGATGGGATTCGCTGGGTGAGTTTCTCGCGCTGGCGGTGTCGATCGAGGATCTCGCGCGCAAAACCGGCAACGCCAAAGCCGCGGTCATCGCGGCCGCTCTCGACAGCGCCAACAGCAAATGGCTCGGGGAGAACAAGGCGCCGTCGCGCAAAGTCGGTGAGCTCGACAATCGGGGCAGCCATTTCTATCTCGCTCTGTACTGGGCCGAGGCGCTGGCTGCGCAGACCGAAGACAGCGATCTGGCTGCGATGTATTCGCCGATCGCCGAGGAGCTCGTCGCCAACGAGCCCAGAATCGTCGCCGAGCTCAACGACGTCCAGGGCAGCCCCGTCGACATGGGCGGCTACTATCACCCCTCACCGGAGCGGGTCGCGGCGCTCATGCGGCCCAGCGCGACGTTCAATGCGGTGTTGGACCGTTTTAGCCTGGACGCAGCGGATTCGACGGAGTAATCGAGCGGGCGCATGGAAACGACGAGCTATTTCATCCGGCGTTTCCTGCTGATCATCCCGACCTTCATCGGCGTGACGCTGCTCGTCTTTGCCGTGACGAGAATCGTGCCCGGCGGTCCGATCGAGCGCATGATGACCGAGGCCATGCTTTCGGGCGGCGACCGGGGCGGCGCGGCAGCGAATCGCGGTGTCGGCGGCAGCGTGCTGTCAGAGGCGCAGCTCGACCAGCTGCGTGCGTATTACGGCTTCGACAAGCCGGTCGTCATCAGCTATGTGGACTGGCTGGGCAAGGTCGTCAGGCTCGATCTCGGCCGCTCGACCCGTTACAACGAGCCGGTCTGGGAGACGATCAAAACGCGTTTCCCGATATCCATTTTCTACGGTCTGATGACGCTGTTCCTGACCTATGCGGTGTGCATACCGCTAGGCATAGCGAAAGCCATAAGGCACAACTCGCATTTCGACAACGTGAGCTCCGGCGTCGTCTTTTTCGGCTACGCGATACCGAGTTACGTCGTCGGCATTGCTCTGCTCGTTTTCTTTGCCTCGCAGCTCGAGTGGTTTCCATTGGGCGGCTTCGTCAGCGACGATTTCGAGTCGCTCGGTGTCTGGGGCAAGGTCAAGGATGTCGCCTACCACGCCGTGCTGCCGCTGATGTCGTACATGGCCGGCAGCTTCGCCGTCACCACATTCATGATGAAAAACTCACTCATGGACAATCTATCGGCCGAGTACGTCCGCACCGCAATCGCCAAGGGGTTGACCTTCAAGCAGGCCGTGTACCGGCACGCGCTGCGCAACAGTTTGATTCCGATTGCAACCTCTTTCGGCAACAACATCTCGTTGATCCTGACGGGCTCGTTCCTGATCGAGCGTATCTTCAATATCGACGGGTTCGGTTTGCTCGGCTTCGAGTCGCTGGTCGAGCGCGACTATCCGGTGGTCATGGGTATCCTCGTCATCTCCTCGCTGCTGTTCCTGGTCGGGAATATCCTCTCCGATATCTGTGTGGCGATGGTCGATCCGCGCGTCAAGTTCGGGGGCTAGGTGACGCGATGACGCTGAACCCGCAGACGATCAAGCAATGGCGGCGCTTCCGCTCGATCAAGCGCGGGTATTACTCGCTGATCGCGCTCAGCGTGTTGCTGTTTCTGACACTGTTTGCCGAGTTGCTCGTCAACAGCCGCGCGGTCATGGTTCACTACGACGGCGAGTATTTCTTTCCGACTTACGGCGCCTACCTCCCGGGCCGCACCTTCGGCCTCGATTATTCCTACGAGACCAATTACCGCGAGTTGAAAGAGGCATTCGCAGCCGCCAGAGCCGAGGCCCTGGCACGCGGCGAGCCGGATCCCGGCAACTGGGTCATACTGCCGCCGATTCCTTTCAATCCTTACGAAACGGATTTTCGCGACGACGCCTTTCCGCCGTATGCGCCGAGCATCGAGCACCAGCATTATCTCGGGACCGACATTACCGGCCGCGACATTTTGTCGCGGCTCATCTACGGGTTCCGGCTGGCGATGGCTTTCGCCGTGATTCTGCTTGCCTGCAACTACGTGATCGGCATCGCGATCGGCTGTGCGATGGGTTACTGGGGCGGTGCTTTCGATCTCTTGTTCCAGCGGATCATCGAGATCTGGTCGAACGTGCCGTTTCTCTACGTCATCATGATCGTGGCGTCCGTCATCGTGCCCAACTTCTGGACGCTCGTCGCCGTCATGGTCATATTCGGCTGGATGACGATGACCTGGTACATGCGTACGTCCACCTACAAGGAGAAAGCCCGGGAATACGTTTCCGCGGCGCGCGCACTCGGTGGCTCTAGCGCGAGAATCATATTTCGTCACATCCTGCCGAATACGATTTCGATTATCGTGACTTTCATTCCATTTTCTGTCGCAACCGGCGTCACGGCGCTGACGGCGCTCGACTACCTGGGGTTCGGGCTGCCGCCGCCGACACCGAGCTGGGGCGAGCTGTTGTCCCAGGGAACGGAGAACCTTCAGTCACCCTGGATTGTCACATCAGTAGTGGTGGCAATGACGATTGTATTATTGATGGTTGCCTACATAGGTGAGGCGATACGCGAGGCTTTCGATCCCAAGAAGTTCTCGTTCTACGAGTAGAAATCTCAGGATAGGTTGGTGTACGCGATGAAACGACTCTGGATCCTCTTTCCGATTCTGCTGGCGGCGTGTGGTGGCGGCGAGCCGGTCTCCGACAGCGACACCGACGCCGCTTCGGGCGAGGTCATATACGGGAACACGAGGCTCGTCGACAATCCGCCGACCTACGAAAGCAAGCCCCTGCCGGACGGCCTGGTCTGGCTGACCAACGAAGAAGACCCGATCTACGCTTCGCCCGAAGCTGTTCGTGGCGGCACGTTCACTGACTACGTGACATCCTTTCCGCTGACGCTGCGGACCTACGGCCCGAATTCGAACAGCGGCAGCTTCGCGATTCTGTACCGGAATATGCCGCTCAGTCTCGTGGATATCCATCCCAACACTTTGAAGATCGTTCCGGAGCTGGCCACGCACTGGGCGTTCGGAGACGATGGCAAGACCGTCTATTACAAGCTCGATCCGCGGGCACGCTGGTCCGACGGCGAGCCGATCACCGCCGACGACTACGTGTTTCATCGCGAGATGCGCCTGTCCGAGCACGTGATCGACCCTTATGGCGCCAACTATTTCACCGACGAGGTCGTCGACATCTCGAAATACGACGACTACACGATTTCAGTGACGGCGGGCTATGCGTCGCCCGGCGACGAGCTCATCTACTCCACGGCCATTCCGCCGTTGCCGCGTCACTTCCATCGCCTCGACGAGAACTGGGTCGAGGACTACAACTGGCGTGTCGGGCCTACGACAGCGCCGTATCAGATCACGTCGCTCGAGAAAGGGCGGTTCGTCGAGTTCAGTCGTATCGACGACTGGTGGGGCGACGATGTGAAGTATCTGCAGCATCGATTCAACCCGGACACCGTGCGAATCGAAGTCATCCGCGATGAGAATGTCGCCTTCGAGTACTTCATGCGCGGTGAGCTGGACCGCTACATCTTCAGCGGGCTGCCGGCGCGCTGGTACGAGCAGGCAACCGGCCCCGACTTCGATCGTGGCTACATCGGCAAGATTCAGTATTACGTCGACGTCCCGCAGCCGGCGCGCGGGCTCTGGATCAACACGGAGGATCCGATCTTGAGTGACCGCAATGTGCGTTTCGGGCTGGCGCACTCGCTCAATTTCGACCGCGTGCTTCAGACCGTGTTCCGTGGAGACTACGAGCGGCTTCAGCATACGCACGAGGGGTATTACTGGGGCTACGAGAATACCGATATTCGCGCCCGTGAGTTCGATCTGGAGCTGGCCGATCAGTACTTCGATGCGGCGGGGTGGACCGATCGAGCTTCCGACGGCATACGAATGAAAGACGGGCAGCGTCTCTCGGTTCGAATTTCCTACGGCACGGACGATCACACGCCCTGGCTCGTGGTGCTGCGCGAGGAAGCACGCAAGGCGGGGATCGAGCTCCAGCTGCAGCTGCTCGACCCCTCCACATGGTCGAACCAGGTCAGTCAGAAGACATTCCAGATCGTCTACCTGTCCTTCACCACGAACATCACGCCCAATCCCTGGCAGGCCTGGCACTCCGACAACGCCGGCCGGCCCGATACCAACAACATCACCAACACCGCGGTGCCCGAGCTCGACGACGTCATCGACCGCTACGATGCCGCCACGACGATCGAAGAACGCATCAGGCTGTCGCATGAGTTTCAGTCGTTGATCGAGGAGACGGGTGCCGTCATTCCGACGTTCAAGATCCCGTATATCCGCGAAGCATTCTGGCGCTGGCTCAAGCTGCCCGAGTTCTATGCGACGAGGTCATCCGGCGAAATTTTCGACCCCTTCGCGGAAGGATTGTTCTGGATCGACGAGGCCGCTCGCGCCGACACGCTGGCAGCGCGCCGGGAGGGCCGCACGTTCGAGCCGATCAATATCGTCGACACGACGTGGCGAACCGACTAATGCGATTTCTCGTCGCTCTGGCGGTGCTGCTGGCCGGCTGCGGCGGGTCCGGGACAGACGGCTCGGCGCCCGGCAGCGCAACGGCGGAAGGTGCCGATTCTCTGGTCGATCCCGGGGCGGAGACGCACCTGAACGCGAATCCCGCGGTCTATGACAGCGTGCCGCTGCCGGAAGGGCTGGTCTGGGAGACGAATGATTCCGACCCGATTTTTGCATCACCGGATGCCAAGCGCGGCGGAACGTTCACAGATTACTGGTCCGGGTTTCCGTTGACGCTGAGGCTCATAGGGCCCGATGCCAACTCGGGCGAGTCGGTTTCGCAGCGACGCTCGAACACCCCGGCGCTGGTCGAGTTTCACCCGAACACGCTGCGCCCCACGCCTTACATGGCAACGCACTGGGCATACGGCGACGACGGCAGGACGGTTTACTACCGGCTCGACCCACGCGCGCGCTGGTCCGACGGCGAGCCCGTGGTTGCCGATGATTACCTGTTCAACGTCGAAATGAACGTGTCCGAGCACGTGCTCTATCCCTTCGGGCAGAACTACTTCTCCGAGGTCGTGGTCGACGTGCGCAAGCATGACGACCACACGATTTCGGTCACGGGCGCTGCTGCGCTGCCGCGCGCCGAGCTCATGCTCGAGTACACAGTCGAGCCCGCGCCCAGGCACTTCTACGTCGTCGACGAGAACTGGGTTCAGAACTACGACTGGCGGGTCGCGCCAACGGCGGGGCCCTACGACATGTCGGCTGTCGCCAACGGTCGGTACATCGAGTTCACGCGCAAGGACGACTGGTGGGGCGATGCGCTCAAGTACCAGCAGCACCGCTACAATCCCGATGTCCTTCGCTTCGAGATCATTCGCGATCAGAACGTAGCCTACGAGTATTTCCTCAACGGCGAGCTCGACCGGTATGTCTTCGACACCTTGCCCGCCCGCTGGCACGAGCGCGCGCAGGGGCCGGATTTCGACAATGGCTACATCCACCGGATCGAGTTCTATAACAATCTGCCCCGCGATCAGCGGGCGCTGTGGCTGAACACGGACGATCCGATGCTGGCGGACCGGAATGTGCGGCTCGGGCTCGCACACTCGATCAATATGGACCGGGTACTCGAAAGGATCTTTCGCGGCGATTACGAGCGCATGCAGATCCAGCACGAGGAGTTCTTTTTCGGTTACACTGACACCGGCATCAAGGCCCGCGAGTTCGATGTCGACCGGGCCGGCGAATACTTCGACGCGGCCGGCTGGTCGGATTACGGCCGTGACGGAATCCGGATGAAGGATGGTCGAAGACTCAGCTTCAGCATCTCCTACGGCACGGACGACCACACGCCCTGGCTCGTCGTCGTTCGGGAGGAGGCGCGCAAGGCCGGCGTCGAGCTCAACCTCAGGTTGCTCGACATGGC
>JASFSD010000116.1:0-7144 GCA_050114575.1 Gammaproteobacteria bacterium
CCTTCGGGCCATTCTGGTTCGAATGAGCGGCGCGCGCAGGGCCCTGGAGAAATGGTAAATTCACCGAATCGACCCTTTGTGTCAGCCAGGAGATATTCGTCGTGAAGTCACGTCCTTGCGAGTCCTTGTACCGAGCTGTGTGCGCGCTGCTGTTTGCGGCATTCCCGGCACTGGCCGGGGCTCAGGATCTCGATTTCGATACCCTCGATGATGCGCCGGAGATACGGCAGCTCATCGACGAGCACAGGCAGCAAGGCGATGCCAGGGCGGCCTGGGATCTCGAGAGAACCTTGCTGGGTCTTGCGCTGCGTTATCCGGAAGATCTGCGATCGGCGCGGATTCTCCGTGATATCGGCGACCGTCGAGTTGACACGCTCGCGCGATACGACGCGGGAGAGTTCGTGCCCGATATCGTTTTGGGCTGTTACTACAACAACTCGAGCCAGTATGCCGACGCCGTGCGGCGAGCGTCCCAGCCACTGTCGTCTTCGACACCCGGCGTCATGGACGACAGTACCTGCGCGACCGGCAGTCGTCGCATCGCACGACAGTCGCTCGCCGCGGAAGCCATTTCGATGTATGTGGAGTCCGCGCGCATCATGCTGCGTAGCGAGCAGGTTTCCGGCGATGAGGTACGTGAGGTGCTGATGAAGCTTCTCGCGATCAGCTATCGTGATTCGAATTATCGAATCGGCCGTTGGGGGCTGGAGTCGCTCCTGACATACCAGGAAGAAAACTCCGAGTCCTGGCTCGCTCAGGCTCGAACCCTTGCTCTCCTGGGCGATTGGGATGTGCTGTTCTCTCAGCATTTCGGGACCAAGTACAGTGTCGCCGCAGCGGCCACTTACGAACAGGCGCTCGCCCTGCTTGCCGAGCATGATGTCGCCGAAGATGCCGTCGATTCGATCTTTTCACCGCAGGTTCCAGTCCTGCTCCCGGCCTTCCTGCCCAACAGTCTCGTATCGGAGCAGACAGCCGATTCCATGGGATACGTAGACGTCTCCTTCGAAATCGAGGACAGCGGCAAGACATCCCGTGTCAGCGTTCAGGATTCATCCGACAATGCGTCTCGTTCTGCGCAGCGTGACCTCGTCAATACGATCAAGCATGGCCGGTTTCGGCCGATCGCTGCGAATGGCCGTCTGCTCGAGTCTGCGCCTGTCACCGTTCGCTATTACATCGACGAGTGATTGCGTGAACAGAGTGATACGGCCATCACGATGCGGGAGACTGTCCAGGCGTGTCACTCTCTAAGGGCTCAAGACTCGGACCCTACGAGATAACCGGCCAGATCGGTGCCGGTGGCATGGGCGAGGTGTATCGGGCGACGGACACCAAGCTCGGCCGCGATGTGGCGATCAAGACGCTGCCGGCAGCACTGGCTTCCGACCAGGACCGGCTGGCCCGATTCGAGCGTGAGGCCAAGCTCCTCGCTGCATTGAATCACCCGCATATCGCGGCTGTTCACAGTCTCGACGAGCACGAAGGGTCACTCTATCTCGCAATGGAGCTCGTAGAGGGCGAGACGCTCGAGGACAGGCTCAAAGGTGGCGCGCTGCCGGTCGAGGAAGCCTGCCGGCTCGCGCTGCAGATCGCAGAGGCACTCGAGGCGGCGCACGACAAGGGCGTGGTCCATCGTGATCTGAAGCCAGCCAACGTCATGGTCACGGCCGGCGAGCAGGTCAAGGTGCTCGACTTCGGTCTCGCCAAGGCATTCTCGACGGAACCCGAAAGCGGCACGCCGGCCAACTCGCCCGCGCTCAGTGTTGCGATGACGCAGGCCGGCCTCGTGCTCGGCACGGCCGGCTACATGGCGCCCGAGCAGGCGTCGGGCCAGCCGACCGATCAGCGCGCCGACGTCTGGGCCTTCGGTGTCGTGCTCTACGAGATGCTGACGGGCCTGCCGCTGTTTTCCGGTGAATCGGTGCCGCACATCCTGGCCGATGTGCTGAAGACCGATCCCGACTGGGATCGGTTGCCAAGAAATCTGCATCCGCGCTTGCGCCAGGCACTCGAGCGTTGTCTCGAGAAGCGGCCACGCCTGCGCTATGCCGGCATCACGGACGCTCGCGCCGACATCGAAGCGGCGCTCAAGGACCCGCGCGGCGTCCTCGTGCCCGAGGCTGTCGTTGCCGGTGTTGCGGCGCCGCTACCCGCGCACCGCAAGTTCCTGCCCTGGGTCGCCGGTCTCGTGCTGGCCGTCGTTGCGGGACTCGCGGCCTGGTCCCTTAAGCCTGCGCCGCCTCCTGAGCCGAAACCCGTCGTTCGCACGACCGCCTATCTGGCCGAGCAACAGACCTTCAACTTCTTTCCGTCGCAGGTGGTTATCGACATCGCGCCCGACGGTCGGCACTTCGTCTACTCCTCGAGCGACGGAATGCAGCTCAGGTCACTGGACCGCTTCGAGGCTGTGGCGATGCCGGGCATCGGCGGGTCGAGCCCTTTGTTGTCACCCGATGGCAGCTCGCTGGTTTACCGGACGGGGTCATCCGGAGGGACTGTCAATGGCGCGGTGCAATTGCGGTTCGAAAGGGTCCCGATCACGGGCGGCGCGCCGAGATCGCTCGCGATCGTCTCTGACGGGACCATCGGTGGATTGGGCCAGAGCTGGGCGGCCGATGGCTCGATCCTCTATGCGGTACCGGATGGCATCTGGCGTCTCGCGGAGAACGGCGGCACACCCGAGCGAATCATCGAGTTCGGTGCCGAGCAATGGCCTGCGGCTCCGTATGATCTGGTGGCCGGCCAGTTGCCTTCATGGCCCTCCCTGCTGCCCGGTGGTGAGTGGGTCCTGTTTTCGCTCGTGCAGTTTACGGATAGCGACCCCGACTGGGACACGGCTGACATCGTGGCCGAGTCGCTTGTGACCGGTGAGCGTCGCGTGCTCTATTCAGGCGGCAGCGCGGCGCGTTATGTGCCGACCGGGCACCTGCTCTACGCTATCGGCAGCACGCTCTACGCCCAGCCGTTCGATGTCGATGGCCTCGAGGTGATGGGCGGGCCTGTACCCGTTGTCCAGGATGTCCAACGCGATGCCTTCACGGGTGTCGCGCACTATGCGTTCTCTGATAACGGAACTTTGATCTACATTCCGGGAGTGTCGACCGGCACGAGTTTTGCTCCTCTCGGTATTGTGACACCCCAACGCGTTGTCAACCCGTTGCCGATGCCCGAGGGAGAGTACGCGGATCCCAGGGTGTCGCGGGACGGGCGCCTGGCTGCCTACACCCGGATATCGGCCTTCGGTGCCGATATCGAGGTCTACGATCTGAACGGTAACGCCTCGCCGAGGCAGCTGACGCTCGACAGCCAGAGCCGCTATCCGGCCTGGTCGGCGGATGGCCTTCGCGTCGCGTTTCAGTCGATGCGCGACGGCACGGCGAGTCTGTACTGGCAGCGGGCAGACGGGACCGAGGGTGAGCCGGTCAGGCTGACAATGGCTGCAGATGGCGAAGTGCATATTCCGGACAGCTTCTCGCCGGACGGGCGATGGCTGACGTATACCGTTACGCGCGAGGGCGTTGCCAGCATCTGGTTACTGGACCTCGAGTCGAACCAGGCCGAGGGGCTGATCGGCGTTCCCGGGCAATCCGTGTCGCAGTCAGTGTTTTCGCCGGATGGTCGTTGGCTCGCTTACCAGACCACGGAGTTCGGTGTCTCGAGCATCGTCGTACAGCCGTTTCCTCTGACGAGTGCGCGATTCCGCTTACCGGCAACGGCCGAGCCGCATCATCCCGGCTGGTCAGCTGATGGGTCGCGGATTTTCTATTTCCCGATGGGGGCGCGAACGGAAGTCATTCGGGTCTCGACCGATAACGGGTTCATTTTCGGCACGCCACAGGCGCTGCCGAACCTGCCGGGCAATGAGGCACCCGCCGCGCATCGGCAGTACGATGTCATGCCGGACGGTTCCGGGCTGCTTACAGTGGTTCCCCCGAGCACAGCGGTCAGCCAGGACCGGGCCGAGATCCGGATCGCGTTCAACTGGTTCGAGGAGCTCAAGGAGCTCGTGCCGGTCGACTGAGGCACCGGCGCGTGGCGGGCTGCGAGTCGGTGGCCACGCTGGCGTGAGATCTGTCGGGCTTCAGTGGTGCCGAGGGAGAGACTCGAACTCTCACGGGTTTAACCCCACCGGATTTTGAGTCCGGCGCGTCTACCAATTCCGCCACCCCGGCGCGGAAACGCAGTGTGCCAAAACTCGAAGCCAAGCGCTCGTGTTTCGTACAATCCGCCGTCCGATGGAACGCGCCGCCTTTCACTTCGACCTGCCCGAAGAGCTGATCGCTCAGGTGCCGCTGCGCCGGCGCAGCGCGAGCCGCCTGCTCGTGCTCGAGGGTGTGACAGGCGAGATGGCAGATCGGCAGTTCCCCGACCTGGTCGAATGGCTCGAGCCGGGCGACTTGCTGGTGATCAACGATACGCGTGTGTTGCCGGCCCGGCTCACGGGGCGAAAGCATACCGGTGGCCGCGTCGAGCTTCTGCTCGAGCGCGTACTCGGCGAACGATCGGGCCGGTTTCAGATCCGCGCGAGCCGAAGCCCGAAGCCGGGGGGTGAGATCGAGCTCGATGGCGGAGTCACGGCGACGGTGACGCAACGCTCTGGAGATCTGTTCGATCTGGCCTTCGATTCCGATCTCGAAACTCTTCTGCTCGGCCACGGCTCCGTGCCTCTGCCGCCCTATATCGATCGCGAGCCCGATGCCGCCGATACTGAGAGATATCAGACAATCTATGCTGAATCGCCCGGCGCCGTAGCGGCGCCGACGGCGGGGCTGCACTTCGATGCGCCCCTGCTCGACGCCATCCGGGACCGCGGCACGGAAATCGGCCGGCTGACGCTGCACGTCGGGGCGGGCACGTTTTCGCCGGTGCGAACCGAAACGATCGAAGATCATCGCCTGCATGCCGAGCGCATCGAGGTACCGGCGCAGCTGTGCGCGCAGATCGAACGAACCCGCGCGCGCGGCGGCAGAGTAGTTGCTGTCGGCACGACGACGGTGCGGGCGCTAGAGACCGCGGCGGCCGGCGGACTCGCACCGTACAGCGGCGAAACCGACATCTTCATCTACCCCGGCTTCGAATTCCGGGCCGTGGACGCTATCGTTACCAACTTTCATCTTCCGGAATCCTCCTTGCTCATGCTCGTTGCGGCATTCGCCGGCCACGACAACGTCATGCGTGCGTATCGTCATGCCGTTGCCGGGTGCTACCGGTTCTTCAGTTACGGCGATGCGATGCTGCTGGCGTCGCGGGCAGAGCGTTGATGCGGTTCGATCTGATCAGCGAGGAGGCGGGCGCCCGGCGCGGGCGCCTGACGTTCGCGCGGGGTGTGGTCGAGACGCCGGCCTTCATGCCGGTCGGCACCTACGGCAGCGTCAAGGCCGTGACGCCCGAGGAGCTCGAGGCCCTGGGCGCCGAGATGATTCTCGGCAACACGTTCCATTTGATGCTGCGGCCAGGCGTCGAGGTCGTGGCGGCACACGGAGGGCTGCACGAGTTCATGCACTGGGCGAGGCCCATTCTGACGGATTCCGGCGGCTTTCAGGTTTTCAGTCTGGCGCAGATGCGCAAGATCACGGAGCGCGGCGTCACGTTTCGCTCGCCCGTCGATGGCGCCAGGATCGAGCTGACGCCGGAGCGCTCGATCGAAGTGCAGCACGGGCTCGATGCCGACGTGGTCATGGTGCTCGATGAGTGCCCGGAATATCCCGTCGAGCATTCCGTCGCCGAAGAGTCGATGGAGCTTTCGATGCGCTGGGCCAGACGAAGCCGCGATGCCTTCGATGCCCTCAAGGGTGGGGCAACGGACGCCGCGCTGTTCGGCATCGTTCAGGGCGGGACGTATTCCGACCTGCGGCAGCGCTCACTGGAGGCTCTCGAGGCCATCTCGTTCGACGGCTACGCCATCGGCGGGCTGGCCGTGGGTGAGCCCGAAGAGGAGCGGCTCGCAATGCTCGAAGGGCTCCAGCCCCTGATGCCGGCCGCAGCGCCCCGCTATCTGATGGGCGTAGGCACGCCGCTCGATCTTGTCAGGGCAGTGGCTCGAGGAGTCGACATGTTCGATTGCGTGATCCCGACGCGGCACGCGCGCACCGGTCAGCTCTTTACCAGCCTCGGTCGAATCAACATCAGGAATGCGCGATTTCGCGAAGATCTGGGCCCGATCGACCCGAATTGCGACTGTTATGCCTGCGATCACTACAGCCGGGCCTATATCCGGCATCTGCAGCAATGCAACGAAATCCTGGGCGCCCGGCTCGCCACGATCCATAATCTGCGTTTCTTTCAGGTGGTGATGAGCCGGATCCGCGATGCGATCGGTTCCGGGGGGCTGGATAAATTGGCTCGGGACCTTGAACGGCCTGAGTTCGGCCCCACGTAGCCTGTGTAATAATACGCGGCCACTTTGAAAGGCCGCCGGGACGGCTGACCAGGAAGCCAGATGGATTCAGTTCTCGATTTCTTCATTGCGCCCGCCTATGCGCAGGCGGCAGAGTCTCAGGGCCCGCTGTTCACGTTCCTGCCTCTGATTGCGATCTTCGCGATTTTCTACTTTCTGATCATCCGGCCTCAGAACAAGAAGCAGAAGGAGCACCGTGAAATGGTCGCGGCGCTGACAGCCGGGGACGAAGTCGTGACCTCCGGCGGGGTGCTCGGCAAGGTCACGGCAGCCGGCGAACAGTTTCTCGAGGTCGAGATCGCGCCGAACGTGACCGTGAAAATCGAGCGATACACGGTCTCCAAGGTGCTGCCCAAGGGCACCCTCAAGAGCGCCTGAGCCGCAACGGGTCACGGTCGATGAATCGGTATCCCAACTGGGTCAACTGGCTGGTGCTGATCGTCGTCGTTGCCGGCTGCATTGTCGCGCTGCCGAACGTCTATGGTGACGATCCCGCGGTGCAGATCGCTCGAAACGACGGTCAGCCGGTTGCCGAGGCGCTCGTCGGCCAACTCGAGAACACGCTGGACGCGGAGGGCATCGTCTACGCTCGCAGCGAGATCGACGACGATGCCGCCATTATTCGATTTCCCGACGTCGAAAATCAGCTGCGCGCAAACGACTTCCTGAGTGATTCACTGACAGCCTATCGGGTCGCGCTGACGCTGGCGCCGCGCGTGCCGCCGTGGCTGGCCTGGCTCGGGC
>JASFSD010000117.1:0-7130 GCA_050114575.1 Gammaproteobacteria bacterium
GCTGGTTCCGGGCAGGCACGGCTGCAAGCAGCTCGCTCAGCTCGGCGCCGTCGATGTCCTCACCCTTGAGGTTGTACTTGTAGGCCGTCCCGTCGTAACTGCCATGGCCGACGAGAAACACGGCCAAACGATCGCCAGCATCCGTCGTCTCGGCGAGCTCGCCGAGGCTTGCGCGCAACGCTTCCCGGGTCGCCTCGTCACCAACCAGAACTCTGACGCGATCAGTGGAGCCCAGCGTCCGTTCGGCGGCAGTCGCCATCGCTGCGGCATCTCCGGCGAATCGTTCGACATAGCCCGGATCGCCGCCGAGCCCGCCGACGATGAGATAGTAAAGCTCGGCGCTGGCCGGGCCGGCCTGCAGCGCAAACGCTGCAGCGATTGCTGTCGCCAACTTTCTCACAGGCGCCCCCAGACCAGACGCAGTAACCACTCCCCGGCCTTGAGTCCGAGCAGCATCAGGAACAGGATCGGCATGTTCCAGAGCTCGAGCAGCCTCCGCTCCACGATGCCTGCGTCGGAGAACTGCACGGCCTCGGGAATCTCATCGGCGCTCGCCAGGGAGAAATAGCGGCCGCCCGTCGCTGCCGACAAGCGCTCGAGCAGAGCGCGATTCTGCTGCACCCGGAAATGCTCGGACATGCCGTCTTCGCGGCGAATGGCGACCCGCGAGCGCCCGAGAGCCTCGCCGTCCAGACTGGCCTCGGCCTCGAAGCGGTAAATGCCGGAAGCATCGGCATCCAGTGTCATCTCGTAGCGGCCCGGCACACCCGGCACGGCCTCCATCAACACATTGCGGGCCGGCGCGCCCGGCGCATCGATGGCGAGCTCGACGGTCGCTGCCGTCGCAGGCATGTACTCGCTGTCGCGGACGTCCGCGCGCAGCGTCACCTCGACCTGATCGCCGTAATAGACCCGCTCGGTCGTCAGCGTCACGGGTTCCGGCGGCGATGCCGTCATTGCCTGCAGCAGCTGGCGCCAGAACGTCTCGTGCTTCATGTCCTCATGCGGCAGGCTCATCTGCCAGCCCCAGGTGCTGCCCGCCAGCACGTAGGCCACACCCTGACCGAAACGATGCCGCACGAGCAACGGCTGGAGCTCGCCATCGAACTCTGCCTCGAGCAGAACCTCGGCGCCGGGCTTGAGGCGATCGACGTCGATCAGCTGCAGGTCCTTCAACGGCGGCAGCTCGTCCCAGATGGTTCGGTTGGCGTCGTCGTCGGCATCGAAGCGCGTGATCAGCGACTGATCCCCATCGGGCAGAACCGCCCGAGCCGGAAAACGAACGAATGTCGGCTGCTCGCCGGCGACCGGCAGGTCGACCGGCAGCACGTCGTTGACCACGGAACTGCCCCAGCCGCCATCCGCCAGGCCGCGGCGCGCGCCGAGCATCAGCAGCGTTCCGCCGCGGCGGCTGACGAAGTCGTAGATCATCTGTTGCTGCACTTCGGTCAGGGCCGCTGCCTCGAGGCTGCCGATCATCAGCGCATCGTAGGAAAAGAGCTCGGATTCGTCGGCCGGAAAACCGTCGGCAAGCTCGTCGCCGGACTGGACGCCCTGCCGATAGAACTTGTTCGGCGTCGTCCTGAGCAGCGTCACGAAGCGGATCGGCACCTCGTCGTCGACAACCGCACGGCGCACATACTTGTATTCCCAGCGCGGCTCGCCCTCTATATAGAGCACGCTGCGGCGCCGTTCAGGCACTTCCATCGGCCGCTGCTGCACATTGTTTATCGTGTTGGTCTCACCGGCGAAGGCGTCGAGCGCGAATCTGAGGTCGCGAATCCCCGCCGTGCCGACGTCGATATCGATCAGACGCGTCGTCACGCCGGCCTGATCCGGCAGCTCGATCGACTCGGTGGCGAGTATCGCATCGCCGTCATAAACCTTGAGTTGGGCTACGCCCCCCTGGCCGTGCCGGACGCTGACCTGAGCGGCAACCGTGGAGCCCGGCGTCCCCCTCGAGCTGATCACGACGTCCTCGAGCTCGATGTCTTCGGCGAGCACTTCGCGGCCGACACCGAGCGTATGGATCGGAACGCCGAAGCCTGCGATCTCGGCAATGCGCGCCGGATCGAGGGCGCCGGAGTTGTCTGCGCCGTCGCTGACCAGAACGATGGCCGCCAGCGCCCCGGCGCTGGCACCGCGCAGAACCGACAGGAGCGACTCGCCGATGTCGGTCTTGGCGCCCGGCGCCGGCATCTCCTGCAGCGACGCCAGGCTGACGACCTCGTCGGAGAAGCCGAGCAGGTCGACCTGAAACTCGCTCTGGAGGTCCGGCAGCGGCCCGTTCTCGAGCGCGGCAACGGCCTGCTGCAATCGGGATTGATCGTTCTCGCCGTAGCCCATGCTCGCCGACGCGTCGACCAGCAGTGCGATCGAATTGTCCTGCGGGCGCAGCGTCTGAGTCAGCAGCGAGGGCCGCCAGAGCATGGTCAGAAGCACGGCGACCACGCCGACCTGCAGGATGCCGACGACACCGAGCTTGGCCCAGCCAAAATCGGCCCTGTTGCGAACCAGGCTGATTCCGATGGCGACCGCAGCCGCGACGATCAGGAGGCCGAGCAACCAGAGCGGCCATCCGCTCGCGAAGAGGATCTCGCCGCGTTCAAAAGTCGCCCGGGAGTATTTGAACAAAAACTCGAACAACAGCGCTCACTCGAGAAAATAAATCGGATGGTATCACTAGAACCCATCTCGGATAGGCTCCAGAAGTTAAGACAACGCAGACCGGTTTAGTTCGGTGATAATGGCATTACGATCCGGTAAATCGGACAGACAGGGGACGAAGTCCTTGCATGACCGCGGCCGACAACGGAACATCTGCGGTGCGGCCGGCGCGACCCTTGTCGGCGAGACGATAGTCACGAAATGAGACGACAAGCTATCCTTCGATCTGCAGCACTGGCCGCCGCCGGCGCGATCGCCGTCGTGATGCTGACGGCTCGCGGCCAGGGCAGCGACTCGCTGAGCCAGTGGCCGGAGCACGAGTTCGACTTCGCCCGGCTGGTTTATTCGAGCTCGGGTTACGGGCGGTTCCGCGGCACCTGGGACGTCGACTATCCCTCGGCCGAGTTCTTTTTCCACAAGGGCGTCAGCCGGCTGTCGCGAGTCGACATGGGCGAGACCGGGCAGACCGCTTACAGCGGAGAGACCGGCGTCCTGATCGAGCTCGACGACGACTCTCTGTTCAACTACCCATGGCTCTATGCAGTGGAGGTCGGTCACTGGCAGCTCAGCGACTACGAAGCCGAACGCCTCCGGGAATACCTGCTGCGCGGGGGTTTCCTGATGGTCGACGACTTTCACGGATCACAGGAATGGCTGGTCTTCATCGACTCCATGAACCGCGTATTCCCGGACCGACCAATAGTGGACATCGAAGACGGGCACGAGATCCTGCACGTCGTCTACGACGTAGACGAGCGAATCCAGATTCCCGGCATCTCGCCGCTCATGAGCGGCCGAACCTATGAGCAGGACGGCGTCGAGCCGCACTGGCGCGGAATCTACGACGATGACGACCGACTCATGGTGATGATCAACCACAACATGGATCTGGGTGACGCATGGGAGCATGCCGACGACATACGCTATCCGCAGGAGATGACAACGCTCGCCCTGCACTTCGCAGTCAACTACGTCATTTACGCGATGACGCACTGATGAAAGTCTCGCAATGAGCACGGCACCCGCAACGGCATTCGACGAGGCTTCGGTCGCAGAGGCGTTTCTGAGAAGCCTGCGTGCGCACGGCATCGACACCGTGTTCGCCAATGCCGGCACCGACTTCGCCCCGATCATCGAAGCCCTTACGCGCCTCGAAAGCGAGCCGGGCGCCGCACCGACGATTCTGACCGTCCCCCACGAGAACCTCGCCGTGGCGATGGCCCACGGTCATTACCTCGCTTCCGGCAAGCCGGCGGCCGTCATGGTTCACGTCACCGTCGGCACGGGCAATACGATCTGCGCGCTCATGAACGCGTACCGCGACCGGATTCCGCTGCTGCTGATGGCGGGTCGCACGCCGCATACGGAATACGGCCACATCGCCTCGCGCAACTTCCCGATCCACTGGGGACAGGAGAATTTCGACCAGTCCGGCATGGTTCGCGAATACACCAAGTGGGATTACGAGCTCAGATCCGGACAACACCCGCACGACATCGTTGCCCGCGCTCTCGAGGTCGCGCTGGCGGAGCCGCGTGGCCCCGTCTATCTGACGCTGCCGCGCGAGGTCCTGGCGGACCCCTGCCACACGCCGAGCCGGGTGCCGGCTGCAACGCGCATGGCGCCACCCGCGCCGAATCAGACCGCCGTGCTCGACGCGGCTGCGCGCATCGCGGCCGCCAGCACGCCGGTGATCATTACCTCGCACCTCGGCCGCGACAAAGCGGCGGTGCCGACCCTGGCGAAGCTCGCCGACTCTTACGACATTCCGGTCGTGCAGGCCGGCGCATCGGCCGTCAACCTGCCTGCCAGCCACCCGATGAACACCGGCCAGGCGGGCGGTGCCCTGCTCGAAAATGCCGACTGCATCGTCGTCGTCGAGAGTGAAGTCCCCTGGTTCCCGGTTCGGTTCACACCCAGGCCCGGAACCTGCGTGATTCACATCGGGATCGATCCGCTGTTCGTCCGTTATCCGATCCGGTCGTTCCCGACGGAGCTCGCGATCGCCGGTGACCCGGGAACGACGCTGTCGGCCCTGTCTGCCGCCTTGAAGACGATGGCCCTCGACGAAGCGGCAAGGCAGACCCGGCGGCAGGCCGTCGAGCAGTTCCAGCAGGATCGCCAGCAGCGGCATGCCGCGAACCTCGAGGCTGCGCGCGAAGCGACGCCGATAAGCTATGCGTATGTCGGCGAGTGCATCCGCCGGCAGATGCCCGAGCACACGCTCGTCGTCACCGAGCTCGGCATTGCCGCCGATCAGCTCGGCCTTGAAGAACCCGGCAGCCTGATCGGCGTCGGCATCGGGGGCGGCCTCGGCTTCGGCCTCGGCGCCGCGCTCGGGGCGAAGCTGGCCGATCGCTCGCGCTGCGTCATCGCAACGGTCGGCGACGGCAGTTACATGTTCGGCAACCCGACGCCTTATCACTTCGTATCCCGCGCCGCCGACCTGCCCGTGCTGACCATCATCTGCAACAACCGGCGCTGGAACGCCGTGGATGCCTCCACTCGGATCGTCTATCCGGATGGCGCCGCCGCTCATGCCAAGCCGATGCCGCTGGTCGAGCTCGAGCCTTCGCCGGAATTCACTAAGGTCGCCGAGGCATCCGATGCCTTCGCCCGCAAGGTCGAGGCACCTGCCGACCTACCGCGGGCGCTGGACGACGCACTCGAGGCCGTCGCGGGCGGGCGCCAGGCCCTGCTCGACGTTCGGGTCGAGCACGGCGACCGTTCTTCGGGCTAGACCGCCTCCTGCCGAGCGACTGCGGCCGCGGCAGCCGCGAGACGGTCGGCCGTGCCGACGTCGAACCAGAGACCGGTGTGCAGCCGGCCGGTCAGCCGACGCTCGCCGATCGCGGTGTCGAAGACTTCGCTCAACGGTCGGCGTCCGGGAGCAAGCCCGCTGAACAGCGACGGCGACAGCAGGGAGATCCCCGAAAACGTGAATTTCGGCTCGCCATGAGTCAGCAAGGACTCCGCGTCCAGCGCGTAGTCGCCGCGCGGTGAGTGCGGCGGATTCGGCACCAGGACCAATGCGCCGAGCGTACCGGCGAGCGCGAGCCCGCCGAAGTCGAAGTCGCTGACGACATCGGCATTGATCACGAGAAAAGGCGCATCCCCCAGCAGCGGCAGCGCGTTGATGATTCCCCCGGCCGTCTCGAGCGGCTCGGGACCCTCCTCGGCATACTGAGCGCGGACACCGAAGCGGCTGCCGTCGCCCACCGCATCGCGAATCAGATCGCCGCGATACGACAGGTTGATCACGACGTCACAGATGCCTGCGGCCGCGAGGCGTCGAAGCTGGCGGCCGATCAGTGAACATCCGTTGAGGTCGAGCAGAGGCTTCGGCAGCGATTCGGTCAGCGGTCCCATTCTCGTGCCTCTGCCGGCCGCCAGAATCATTGCCTGCATGCGCCCGCAACCCGTTGAAGAGACTGCATATCTATGCCATTGTAGCGTCTTTCGTACCGGCCGATCCCGTTGCCTGCGATTCATCTCCGATCCGTATCCGGTTTGCTTGCCGCGACCGCCCTGCTGGTGGCGACCGGCGCGCGCGCTCAAAACATCTGCCTGGTGCCGGTTGCACCGTCGGCCTCGGACCAACCCGCCACACCACTCGGGGACCGGCTCGAGATTCGGGCCGGCGATCTTGCCGGCGATGCCGACGGCGGATTGATCGAGCTCTTCGACGGCGTCGAGCTGCGTTACCGCGGGGGGCGCATAGCAGCCGAACGAGCCAATATCTCCGAGGGCGAGTCGCTCATCGAGGTTCTCGACAATGTCTCTCTGGAAGGTGAGGGCTTCGCCGTTTTCGCCGAGCGCGCGAGCTTCGACCAGACGACGGAGGAAATGAGCTTCGAGGGAGCCGGTCTCGATCTGCCGCAGCGCCCGGCACGGGCAACGGCGGAGACGATCACGGTCAGCCCCGACCGCATGATCTCGCTGACCTCGCTGAGCTTTACGACCTGCCCCGAAGACGACGTCGACTGGGAGCTGCTGGCCCGCGAGCTCGAAATTGATTCGGATGCCGGGTTCGGAACGGCGCGAGGCGTTCGGCTCAAGTTCAAAGGCATCCCCGTGCTCGCGGCGCCGTACTTTTCCTTTCCGGTCGACGACCGCCGCAAGAGCGGCTTCCTGACGCCTCAGATCGCCGAGCGCGACCGTACCGGGTTCGATCTGACCGTCCCCTATTACCTCAACCTCGCGCCGAACTACGATCTGCTGCTCGAGCCGCGGCTCATGGCGGACCGCGGCCTGCAGTTCAACTCGAGCTTGCGCTACCTTCTGTCCGCCAGCGAGGGCGAGCTCAGCCTCGAGCAGCTGCCCGACGACCGCGTGCTCGATCGATCGCGACACTTCGTCCATCTCGAGCACGAGTCGCAGTTCGGCAATCGCTGGGAGCTCGAGACATTCATCGAGGACGTCTCGGACTCCGCCTACTTCGAAGATCTCGGTGACACGCTCGG
>JASFSD010000118.1:0-7123 GCA_050114575.1 Gammaproteobacteria bacterium
GGTTTTCCGCGAGCCCTTGGTCGGGCGGAGCTGTTGCCCGGCGACTACGAAGGATCTGTGTTAGCGGCGCCTCCACTTCGTTTCATTGGGCTTTGGCTGCAAAGTCAAGACGGCGATTGGGTGATTCCATATCCGCCGAATGCCACGCCGTTGCGCAATTTCGAGACCATTCCGTTACAGGATGCGGTAGCGACATTGCGTAGGATTGCAGCGGAGATTCCGGACCTTTCAGACCCTGACGATACCAGGGGTGGCTGAGAAAAGACTCGCATCATTCAGCCCGGGACGAATCTAATGCGTCATCGCATACATCACGACGTTGACGCCGAGCTGCAGCGACAGATTCGCCTCCTCTGAAGGGTAGCGCGGGTCGTCCGCCCACTGCCACCCGTCCATGACGTCGTTGTTGAAGGCAATCAGCATCATCAAGCGGCCTTGGTCATCCTCGACGCCGCGCCAGTACGGGACCGCGCCGTCGCCGATGTAGCCGCGGCCTCCGCGCGCCAGTGAGTTCCAGTTCGGGATTTGCACCGAGGTCATGTTCGGCAGGTCGAAGACGGTGTGAAAGATCGGGTGGTCGTCCGTGAGATTGATAATCGGGCGATCGGGAAAGACTTTTCTCATGGATTCCTGAAAGACCACCCAGTCTCGCGAGTCGAAGAAGCTGTCGGCAAAGACGAAACCCCCGCGAAGCAGGTACTCGCGGAGTCTCGCCGCCATCTCGTCGGTCAGGTCCCAGGGCGACGCGAATCCGACAACCATGAATGGCCAGTAGTTGACGTCGTCGTCGATTTCGAGGTTGATTGGCTGCTCGACGCCGCGGACGTTGATACGCGTGAAGCGCCGCAGCATTCCGACCAGTGTGCGGTCGCCGCGCGGATAGTCATCGGTCCAGCTGGCGTTGCCGGCGCGCCAGTTGCCGCCGAAAAAGCCGCCGCGCGCCGGCGGGTACATCAGCCTGCCGATGACGAGCTCGCCCGGCACTTCCCAGTCGGCCGGCAGCGGCGCTTCGGCCGACGCGCCTTCGAAACTGGGATAGACGCGAAAAGGCTCCTGCGCAGCGGCGCTGCCGGCGCCGAGCAGCACCGCCAGCGCGAGGACCGGGACGATGCGGCGCGGACCGAGCTCACATGGCTGCATTGCACGCGTCCTGTCCGCTCGGCGTGGGCCTCGAATCGGTTCCTTTCGGTCTCGGCTCATGCCGCCACTGGGAACCGCTCCCGGGCCGCCTCGTAGAGTTCTGCGGGCAGAGGCCCTCTGGCCGCCATTGCAACGTTCTTGGCGAGATGCGCCGGGTTCGCTGTGCCGACGATGGTGGTCGCCATGTCGGGGTTACTGATCGTGAATCGCAGCATGAGCTCCATGGGCGTCATGCTGTCGAGCAGATCCGCAACCTGGCTGTCGTGCCAGAGCTGCCGCCTGGCCCGGAAGCCCGCTCGCAGAAAGTCCGGGTAATCCTCGATGACAGAGGCGTCCTTGACTATGATGCCCCGCGCCACGCCGCCGCGAATGACGATGCCGGCGCCCTGGCTTGCGGCGACGTGAATCAGCTCTTCGTGCTCACGCTCGAGCAGCGAATAGGGAATCTGAAACACGTCGAACACGCCCATCGCGATATGATCGGCAAGCTCCGGCATCGTGCCCGACATGCCGATGAAGCGGATTTTCCCCTCTTGCTTCAAAGCCTGAAGCTCCGCCACGGAGTCGTTCTCCTCGAGGACTGAACGTGACGGACTGACATGAAACTGCACGACGTCGAGGTAATCGGTTCTCAGGCGCTCGAGGCTCTGCTCGACGCCCGCGCGGATGTTGGCGCGCGTGAACGAGTGCGGCTTGCGCTGCTCGTGCGGCACATCGGGAGGCTCGACCGGGCAGCCGCACTTGCTGGCGAGAAAATACTCATCGCGGCGACCGGCGATATGCTCCCCGATCAGTTGCTCGGAATATCCGTAATCCGGCGACGTGTCGATGTAGTTGATGCCACTGTCGAGCACGGAATTCAGGAGCGAGCTCGCCTGGCGTGACGACAGCCGCGGGAAGTGGTCTGTCCCGCGCAGCTCCATCGCGCCGTACCCGAGCCTGGTCACCTCGAGTCCGGTACGGCCCAGTATCGATTTCGGCAGCTCAGGCATGATCGTCTTCGACTGACACGGGCTGAAGTCTACTTGAATCGAACGGGTATTCCATGGAGATGGCGTGGTCCTGGGCCGCGATGAAATGGAGCCGGGCGCTGCGGGGCAGGCCGATGGTTCGAGCCGGCGCCCGATCGCGTTAAACTATCGCAAAACCATCAGCCGCCCCCCGCGCAGGCGCCCCGGCACCCCGCATCGGCAGCGGCCCCGTATTGGGAGACAGATATGCATCATTTCATCAGGGCGTCGGACATAGTCGCGACAGCCGCCTTTCCTTCCGAGTCCAGCGGCTATCGGCGTTTCTCGTTGTCCGATCGAGACTGCGGAGCGGTTCACTCCGGTTGGGGTCTCTGCGAGCTCGATGCGAACGGCCATGTCAACCAGCATCTGCAGTCGTTCGAAAAGAGTTTCTATGTGCTCGAAGGTAATCCGGTCCTGGTGCTCGACAATCGCGCCTGGCGGCTCGAGCCCGGCGCCTGCGGGTTGATCCCGGTCGGGATGAAACAGGCATGGCTCGGACCCGATTCCGGCACGGCCAGGTGGATCGACATGAATACGCCCGTGCCGAAGGGCGTGAACTACGCCGACGACACGTATTTTCTCGGCCCGCCGCCGGACGTCGCCGTTGATGGGCTCGATATCCGAGATCCGACATCGCGTCATCTGTTTCGCATGGCCGACGACGACATCAAGGTCGATGCCCTCCGGACGGGCCTCAGAAAGGATGCGCCCAAGGTCTCGGCCAGCATGGCGACGGCCCTGCTCGTTTACAGCGGCATCTCGCTGAAGATGCTCGTCGATGAGCGTCTCGACGCCGCGCTGCACACGATGTTCATGGTCGAGTACGAGCCGAACGGTAACGCGCACCCGCATGATCATCCGCTCGAGGAGGCTTACTACATCGTCGACGGCGAGGTCGAGGCCTGGGCCGACGACGAGAAGTATCTGATGAAGGAAGGTGACTTCCTCTGGGCCGGTGTCGGCTGCACCCATGCGTTCTACAACAAGAGCGGTACCACGGTCCGCTGGCTCGAGACGCAGTCACCTCAGCCGCCGTCCCGCCACTCGTATCGATTCACTCGCGACTGGGAATATTTCCGTGAGCAACTGCAGGACGCCAAGGCCGCCGATGCGGCGCAACAGAAGAAGACCGCCTGATGCCAGTTCAAGACAAACTCGACGCCAAGGTATTGATCATCGGCGGGACAGGCGGAATCGGCCGCGCCCTTGCCGAACGCTACGCATCTCTCGAGAGCGAAGTCATCCTGACGAGCCGGTCGGCCGAGCGTGCCGAGGCGACGGCCACCGAGATCGGCGGCAATGTGCGTGGCATAGCGCTCGATATCGCGGAGCCCGAAAAGATTCAGAGTATGCTGGCGGATGTCGGTGAAATAGACCGCCTGCTGATCGTGGCAATCGAGCGCGACTACAACACGGTTCGCGACTACGACCTCGAGAAAGCCCGGCGCGCCGTGACGGTCAAGCTCGTCGGCTACACCGAGGTCGTGCACACGATGCTCGACCGGTTCAGCGATGAAGCCTCGGTCGTCATTTTCGGCGGCCTGGCGGGCGAGCGCCCGTATCCGGGATCGACCACGGTGACGATGGTGAATGGTGCCGTACGCAGCATGATCAAGACCATGGCCGTCGAGCTCGCGCCGATCCGCTTCAACGCGATACATCCGGGCGTCATCGGTGATACGCCGGCCTGGAGCGATAAGCCCGAAGCGATCAAGGCCATTGCCGAGCGCACGCCGGGCGGACGGCTGGCGACGACCGAGGACGTCGTCGATGCGGTCAAGTTCCTGTTCAACAACAAAGGTGTCAACGGCGTGAATCTCGTCGTCGACGGCGGCTGGATGCTGCAGTAGGAGCGGACGGCCGCTGGACAGAGTCATGCACAGAGCCCGGTTCGATATTCTCGTCAAGACGCTGACGGCCGCCGGCGCTCTTGCTCTGTTCAGTGCAAACGCGTCGGCGAACGATTCGTTGGTGCAGAGCATCGAGTCCGCCGACTATGCGGCGCTCGCGCAGCTGATCGACGATGGCGCTGACGTCAATGAGCGCGACGTCGACGGCGCAACGGCACTGCACTGGGCGGCCTACGCGGATCAGCTTCAGGCAACCCGTATCCTCATCGATGCCGGTGCCGAACCAGGAGTGCGGAGCCGCTACGGCGTGACGCCACTCTATCTCGCGGTCGTCAACGGCAATACCCAGATGATCGAGTTGCTGCTCGAGTCCGGTGCGGATCCGTTCGATACCGGCCCGCAGGGAGAATCGATGCTGATGACGGCGGCGCGTACGGGGATCCCTGCAGCGCTCGACGTGCTGCTGGAAGCCGGCGCGAATGTCGATGCGCGCGAGGCGAGCTTCGGGCAGACAGCGCTGATGCTCGCCGTCCGCGAGGGCAACCTCGAGGCCGCGCGTCTCCTCGTCGAACGCGGCGCCGATGTCGACGCGAGGACGCAGGTCGGCCCGCCACCCGAATTCACGCCGCCGTGTAAAGGGACAGGGTGCGGCTCGGAAGGCGTCGGAATCAACCGCGGGGGGCTGCCCGACCGCGGCCGGAGGGATGCGGCGCAGGGCGGAATGACGGCGTTGCTCTACGCCGCGCGCGACGGCCTCGACGAGATGGTCAATCTGCTCGTCTCGGCCGGCGCCGATCTGGAGCTGGCCGAGGCCAACGGCATTCGGCCACTGCTCATGAGTCTCTTGAACGGGAACCTCGGTGCGGCCCGGCTGCTGGTCGAGGCAGGCGCGGACCGCGACGCCGACGATTTCTGGGGCCGCACGCCGCTCTTTGCGGTCGTCGAGTACCGCAATCTCGACATGAACAACCGCGACCAGGATGACCCCGAGGATAACGGGATCGATCGCGCGCCTTATCTCGACTTTCTCGGCTATCTTCTCGAGCAGGGTGTCAACGTCGATGCCCGGACGCGCGAAGTCCCTCCGAGCCGGCGCTGGCTGTACTCGCTCGGCGACGTCTCCTGGGTCGACTTCACGGGGCAGACCGCGTTTCTCAGAGCTGCGCTTTCCGGTGATACGTCCGCGATGCGCCTTTTGCTCGACTATGGAGCCGATCCGAATCTGCCGACCTTCGCCGGAACGACGCCCTTGATGGCAGCTGCCGGCGTCAATTGGGTCGTGGCCCAGACGTACACTGAATCACCCGAGGCACTGCTCGAGGCCGTCGAGCTTTGCCTCGAGCTCGGAGCGGACATCAACGCGACCAACTCGATGGGCTTGAGCGCGCTGCTCGGTGCGGTCAATCGCGGCTCGAATCACATTATCGGATATCTTGCCGAGCAGGGTGCGGATCTCTACGTCGTCGACGTCGAGGGACGGGATGCCATCCGTTGGGCCGAGGGCGTTTTCCTGGCCGCAGTCGGTGCCGAGCAGAAGCCGGCGACGATCGCTCTGCTCGAAGAGCTCATGGCGGCGGACGAAGACCGCGTCGCCCTGAACCGGGTCGATGAATAGGTCGCTCGTCGTCGTTACCGGGGTCGTGGCCGTGGCCGCCGTCGGCAGTTTTCTCGTCTTTGACATCGGCGGTCGCACAGACCAGTCCGCGAGCCATTGGCAGACCATCGATCGATACTGTGTCGAGTGCCACAACGGCATCGATCTCGCCGGTGGCTTCGCTTTCGATGACTTGAGGCAGAGCGAGCTCGTCGCCGAATCGGAAATCTGGGAAACGGCAATTCGCAAGCTTCGCGGCGGCTTCATGCCGCCGCCCGGTGCGCCGCGCCCGGAAGAGGCGCAGCTCGGTTCTCTCGTCTCGTGGGTGGAAGAATCACTCGATTCGGCGTACTTCGCTGATCCCAGGCCCGGTGCGCCGGCGCTGCATCGGCTCAACCGCGCCGAGTACGCCAATGCCATTCGCGATCTGCTGCATCTGCCGATCGATGCGGCCTCGATGCTGCCGGCCGACGATTCGAGCGCTGGGTTCGACAATATCGCGAGCGCACTCAGCGTCTCGCCGGCTCTGATGCAGGCGTACGTCGCAGCGGCGGCACGAATCAGTCGTATCGCTGTCGGCGATCCCACGATCAGCCCGCTGGAGACGAGCTACGCCGTGCCTCGCGGGATGTCGCAGGACGGCCATGTTCCCGGGATGCCGCTCGGCACACGCGGCGGTCTGGTTACGGAGCACGTGTTTCCACTCGACGCCGCGTACGAGATTCGAGTGCGCCGAGCGGGCAGCTTTTTCGGTGTGCGCAGCGTCGGCACGGCCGATCCGACGGTGATCACGCTGGACGGTGAGGAGCTCGCTGTGCTCGGTCCCGGGGACGGCAGCAGTATCACGGTCCAGATCAGTGCCGGGCCGCACCGGCTCGGAGCGGCCGTCCTCGGTTCGTCGCAGCCACGCGGCGTCAACGATCTGTATTCGGTCTGGGGGGCCACGGCCGGTGTCTCGTCGCTGTCGATCATGGGACCTCTGGGGGCGTCGAGCGCCGGAGACACGCCGAGCCGGCAGCGCCTGTTCGTCTGTGAGCCAACCGGGCCCGAGGACGAGGTCCAGTGTGCGCGGGAAGTGTTGAGCACGCTGGCCACGCGGGCCTATCGGCGCCCGGTAACCGCCCAAGACGCAGCCATCGACACGTTGATGAGCTTTTATGACGAAGGCCGGGACCTGCGGGGTTTCGAAGGCGGAATCCAGTACGCGCTGGCGCGAGTGCTGGTCGATCCCGAGTTCATCTATCGCTTCGAGCAGGAGCCCGAAGACCTGTCAGCTGGCGCCGTCTATGCGCTCGGCGACTTCGAGCTTGCATCGCGATTGTCCTTCTTCCTCTGGAGCAGCATCCCGGACGATGAGCTGCTCGCCGTCGCCAGTGAAGGCGGACTCATGAATCGGGAGACGCGGGAAGCGCAGGTGCGCCGCATGCTGGCCGACCCGAAAGCCGATGCCCTGGTCGAGAACTTCGCTGCCCAGTGGTTCGGCTTGCGCGAGCTCGAAACAGTCCTGCCGGAAACCAATCGGTTCG
>JASFSD010000119.1:0-7064 GCA_050114575.1 Gammaproteobacteria bacterium
GGCCGCAGCGGCGAGCCCTGAGGAAATCGAGGACTGGGCATCGGAGCAGGCCGCCGACCAGTGGCTGCGACGCATTCCGCAGGATCCGGGTGGACTGCTGCGCCGCAAGTTTCTGTATCAGTATCAGCAGCTGGGACTGGATCAGGACGGCAATCGGATTTATCCGGGCAGTGAGGCGGAACCCTGGTGATGCGGAGCAGTGGAGTCGCGGCGTTGGTCTGTCTGACGCTGTTCTGCCAATCGATGGCTGCTCTTGGCCAGGATGCGACTGTTGTCGCCAGCGTCGACCGGGAGTCCATTCGGGCCAACGAGTCGTTTACCTACGTTCTGAGGGCAGAAGGACGGTTTTCCGGTCGTCCCGATTTGAGCCCACTGGCGCGTGAGTTTGACGTTTTACGCTCGGGGTCTTCTTCCAGCATCGAGATCGTCAACGGTCAAACCGCGCAAGTGGCCCAGTGGACGGTGGAGCTGATGCCGCGGTCGGCCGGCTCGTTCGAGTTGCCGGCCGTCGAGCTCGATGGGGTCTTTTCTAACAGCGTCCGCCTCGAGATTCTTCCGCCCGAGGTTCGGTCCGGTGCCGCCGCCGACGTTTTCATCGAAGTCGAGCTCGATCGGGCCGAGGCCTATGTTCAGTCGCAGGTCGTATATACGCTCCGGCTCTACGTCGGCGTTCCCACGGGGCGTGAGGCGTTGACGGCCCCGGCCGTCGAGGGGGGTGAGGCGATCGTCGAAAAGCTCGGCGGCGACCGCGAATATCAGACGGTCAGGGGCAATAAGGCCTACCGTGTGCGCGAGCGTCGGTTTGCCGTGTTTCCTCAGGCGGCGGGAGTGTTGTCGATCGGGCCGACGGAGTATCAGGCAACGGTCATTCCCAGCCTCGGCTTTTCCCGACAGCAAAGTCTCAGGTCTGATGTGCTCGAGCTCGAAGTGCTTCCGGCCGTCCCGCCACCCGCGTCTCATCCGGGTGCAGTCTGGCTGCCCGCTCGCGATCTCAGGCTCGAGGAGTCGTGGAGCGACGGCTCCGACCGGTTCGAGCAGGGGATTCCGCGCACGCGTGAGCTGACCATCATCGCCGACGGGCTGCTCGAGACACAGCTGCCCGAACTCGCGCTCAGCGAGTCGCCGGGGCTGCGTCAGTATGCCGATCAACCCGACCTCAGTCGCGAGATCGAGGACACGGGCATCGAAGCGCGCCGGACCGAGAGGTTTGCCGTGATTGCCAACCAGCCCGGGGCGATCGAGTTTCCGCCGGTCGAGCTGCCGTGGTGGAACGTCGATACCAGGCAGTGGGAAGTCGCACGCATCGATCCCGTGACTGTCGACGTCGCGCCCGGTCCCGATTTCGAGGCAGTCAGTCCCGAGCCCGTGCCCGCGGAGTCCGCGGAGCCCTCCGTCACGGGGCCCGGCTTCTGGCCCTGGCTCAGCGGCGTGCTCGCGCTCGGCTGGATCGCGACGATCGCGGCGTGGGCCTATTCGCGGCGGCGTGGGCGCGTCACGCGCCCCGTTCCGGCGGCGGAGCGACCGACGTCGACCAGAGCCCTGCTGAAGCAACTGGCGGCAGCCTGCCGCGTCAACGACCCGGAACGAACGCGCGATCTGCTCCTCGAGTGGTCCGCGCGTCAATTCGCGGGCGACCCGCCCACGAGCCTCGGCTCTCTGGCCGGACGCCTCACGGGTGATCTGGCACAGGAGGTTGCCGCGCTCGAGTCGGCGCTGTACGGGCCGGAGCCTGGATCGTGGCAGGGTGAGCGCCTGGCTGCGCTCTTGAAGTCGACCCAGACCGTGAACCAGCGCACACCGGGAGACGACCGGGATCCGTTGGTACCGCTGTACCGCTGACCCGACTTTGTGACCTCCGTACGGGACATTTCGGGCGGATCCGGGGATGCTGCTGAGATCCGACCGGGCCCTGGAAGCGAATGGCACTGGAGCAGCTCAATCGCCTTGAAGTCGACACGGAGGTGCTTCGACAGCTCGAGACCGGTACGCCGAATTTACGGTTTACACCCTTTCTCGAGAAAGAATTTCACGCCTACAGCGTGAGCCAGATGGTGACCCGCGGCCGGCTGGCCGCGTCCGTCGCGTTTCTATTCGCCCTGGTCGTCTCGAGCATCGAGTTCATGCTCGGTGGGACCGTGGTCAACGACACGCCCGGGATTCTGGCCGTGGCGACCATTGCTCCTCTGTTCGGTATGGTCCTGATCGCAACCTACGTACCGTCGCTCGCGCGGCATTACGAGAAAATTGCCGCGGCCGCCATTGCGCTCGCTGGGATCAGCATCGTCTACGTGTCCCAGGTGGCATCGCTGAACGGCGCCTCCTACATGCTCGCCACTGTCGTGCTGATCAATCTGTACGCCTGCCGCTTCCTCGGATTCAGGTTCTCGCTCGGTGTCGGGCTGGCATCGCTGCTGGTGCTCGCACACGTCGTAACGGGGCTTATTATCGGTTATCCGATGGGGGAGCTCCTCTACATGACGGCCATTCTCGGGGCGGCAACCGTGATCGGGACGGTGTCGAGCTACAACTGGGAAAACACGATGCGCAAGGCATTCGTGGAGCAGCGCCTTTTGAACGAGCTGGCTCAGCGCGACGGATTGACGGGGCTCTACAATCGCCGGATCTTCGATGACTACATCCAGCGCGTCTGGCGCCAGGCGCGGCGGGACCAGGTTCCGGTCGAGATCATTCTGATCGACATCGATCACTTCAAGATCTACAACGATCTGCACGGCCATCAGGCCGGCGACGATTGTCTCAGGCGGGTCGCAATGACTATCTCGAGCGCAGCCAAACGCCCGTTCGATTTCAGTGCCCGATACGGCGGCGAGGAGTTTGTTCTGGTGCTGTATGGCCCGCCGAAAGACTACGCCCGGACCGTGCCCGAAGAGCTGCGCCGGGAAATCATCGATCTCGCCATTCTGCACGAAGGTTCGCACGTCGCGCCGACGATCACCGTCAGCATCGGAGTCGCCCTGGCAGAGCCGAGTTCCGGGCGGAGCCTGACCGGGGCCATTCAGGCCGCCGACGAGGCACTCTACGAAGCCAAACAGAGCGGCCGCAACAGGGTGGTTTTCAAGGACGCCAGCGAGTCCGAGGTCGAGACCGGCAACTTCCGCACGGCGTACCGCCAGTAGTTGCGGTCGGCCTCTTCAGCTACCAGTGTCCGACGTTGGGCATCGAGCTCCAGGGTTCTGCCGGCTCCAGCGCTCCGCCTTTCTGCAACAGCTCGATCGAAATGTTGTCGGGCGAGCGAATGAACGCCATGCGACCGTCTCGCGGAGGCCGGTTGATCGTGACGCCGGCATCGACGAGACTCTGGCAGGTCGCGTAGATGTCGTCGACCTCGTATGCGACATGACCGAAGTTGCGTCCCTCTCCGTATTCCTCGGGATCCCAGTTGTGGGTCAGCTCGATCGCGCAATCTTCCTGTCCCTCGGGGGCCACGAACACGAGCGTGAACCGGCCCGCCTCGACGTCGACCCGCTTGACCTCCTTGAGTCCCAGCTTGTTGCAGTAGAAGTCGAGCGACTCGTCGAGGTCGCTTACCCGAACCATTGTGTGCAGATATCGCACCGCCTATCCTCCCGGCCTCTCGTGCCATCAATGAATTGCGACTATACCGATTCGGCTTGAGGATTTGGGGCCCGGGCGCGGCTCACGAGGATTTCGAGATAGGTTCCAACCAGCGAATAATCTATATCACCGGCATGAAGCCGAAGCCGGATCCGGCCGTGCACCGGCCGCTGCTGATGCGGGTTCTGGCAGCATCTCTCGGCCGCCGCGACGACCGCGCCGCCGAGTGGCTCCATGCTCGCGAGGAGAATTTCGTTCTCGTCTCGTGGACGTCGCTGCTCTATTCGGAGCGCGCGGATATCGCGCCGGACCTGCCAGGAGTCGAGCGCCTGCTCGAGCGCCCCATCCCTTCCGAGCGCGACCGGCGTGAAGCGGGCGCGCTCTGGCGCAGCCTGTTGCGAGCCTGGCATCTGGTTGGTGACTCCTATCCATGGCTCTCGCGCGTCGTGGCCTCACAGGCATTGAATGTGACTCTCGAGGATGTCCGCCGTTATCTTTCGAATCGCGACGGAGTCGCCGAGGCGATCCGCCAGAGCCTGACCGACGAGCTGGTTCGGGCCTGGGAAGCCGGCGACCGTGTCCTCGTGATCGGGCACAGTCTCGGCTCGGTGATTGCGTACGACAGTTTCTGGCAGTTGAGCCGCAGGGATCGCCGCCGTGACCGCGTCGATCTCTTCCTGAGTCTGGGCAGCCCGCTTGCGACCCGGTTCATTCGCAAGGGGCTGCAGGGCACGGGCCTGCGCGGCCTGGAGCGCTATCCCGACAACATCGTGCGCTGGGTCAATGTGTCAGCGCGGGGCGAAATGGTGGCGCTGCATCGGCGGGTCCGTCCCTTCTTTGCCGCGATGCAGAGAGCGGGCCTGGTGCAGACCATCGAGGACATAACCGGAATCTACAATCACTTCCGCGTCGGCGATGAGCTCAACGTTCACAAGTCGTACGGGTATCTGAATCATCCCGTCGTTGCGGGGCTGATCGCGGATTGGCTCGGTTAGTCGAGCTCCGGCTCGATGCGGACGTCTATGCGGCGGTTGCGCTCGCGGCCCTGAGGCGTCTCGTTGTTGGCGATAGGGCGCGTCTCGCCGTAACCGACGGCGCTGATTCTGAACGCCGGCACGCCGAAGGTATCGGCAAGATACGCGCTCACGGCATCGGCTCTCTCCTGCGACAGCCTCATGTTGGTGTCGTCGCTGCCGTAGGAGTCCGTGTGACCCTCGACCACAATCTGGGATCGTGGAAAGACCGAGGCTGCCCGGTAGACGTCCTGGAGCAACTCGTGATGTTCGGGAGCGATCTCGGTGCCGCCGCTGTCGAAGGTCAGCCCGACGAGCCGGATAATCAGATTGTTCCCTTCCCTCGACACTCTCGCCTCATCGCGCTCGAAGAGATTTTCGATCGTTGCAAACTGCTCGCGGATCCTGGCTTCCGCCTCCAGCCGCTGCACCAGCGCGACTCGCTCCTGAGACACTCCGCCGAGCTGCTCGTCGAGCTCACGTACTTCGTCTTCGAGCTCGGCCACACGCACACGAGAATCTGCGAGATCGATTCGGGCCTGCTCCGCTTCCTCCCGGAGCTGCTCCAGATACGCGATCAGCTCCGCCGTGATCTCGTCCGTGCCTTCGTCGAGCGGGGCGACACGGTCGGCCGCCGCCGCGATCTGCGTCAGCGGCTCCTCGTAACGAAGAATGACATCCTCCGCCGTGATCTCCTCTTCGTCGATGCGCTCGATCTGCGCAGCGAGGAAGATTGCATGGCGGGCCTCGTAATTGGCCTGCTGAGCGAGGCTGCGCGGCAGGTCCGTGTCGTATCTGTTTTCGTTGAGCTGCGTTTCCGCTTCGAGCAGCAGAGACTGAGCCCGGGCAAATGTCGACGGCGCGTAGCGCGGCACGCGGAGTTGCTCGGCTTGCGCGAGCAGCGCGCGCGTCTGGCTCAGGTATTGAGCCTTGATCGCCGTCAGCTCCGCATCCCGGAATACGGTCTCGGCTTCCGTCGAGATCTCGCGGGCCTGTCTGATGTTTCCGGACTCGAGCCGACGCGCGGCTTCGTCGAACAACTCTTCGGCCTCGGCCCAGTGCTCCATGGCGAAGGTCGGCGCATCGGCGCTCAGCGCGTCCTCCCGGGTCTTGATCAGAGGGGCCAGGGTGACGGCTGCGATCTCGGAAGCGTCGATCGCCTGGTCGAGCCAGCGAACGACCTCGGCGAGACTCGAACGGATCCTCTCGACAGACCGTCCGCGCGCGCGGTCTTCCTCGGCATCGGCGTAGCGGTCCATTGCGCGTTCGAAATTGGCGGGCGACAGGAGCTCGGCGCTGATGGAACGCGCTTCACCGAGTCTGGCATCGGCTTCCTCGAACGCAGTCTCAGCCGCGTTCTGGGCAATTGCCGGTGCGGCTGCCAGCAGGGCGGCACCCGTCACGGACATAATGGACTCGCGCAGTTTCAGTCCCATAGCTCAGTCAACGCACCGAGTAAATTGTGCTCCCAATCACAGACTTACAGACGGCCAAAACTTAGACTTCGGCCATGGGAGTCAAATACTACACGCACTTTGTGCTGACCGGCGAAAACGCCGAAGGCGACGACCAGGAATTCAGCGGAGTTGTCGAAGTCAACCGGCCGACCGAGATCGGTTACGAGGCCGGGGATATCGAGGACCTCCTGGCGCGGAATTTCGACCTCAAGTCCAGTGACGTCAAATTGATCAACTGGGCCAGGCTGCAATAGTACAGATTTTCGTTTTCCCCTGTGACTCGCCCGGTTTGCCAACCGGGCTTTTTTTTGCCCGGGCGAAGCACCCGCCAAGGTTCCCAATCGTGAGATACTTTCCGCTCTTTACTCAAGACGGGCAATTGTGAGCGAGTTTCAGGGCATACCGGTCGTTACCTCGGGGTCGAAGTACGAGACCGAGCAGGGGTTCAAGGCCATAAAGGACGGCGTCAAGCTGCGACCCGAGCGGCGAGATGCCGCGGCGCTCCCGAAACCGCCCTGGCTCAAGGCAAAGATCCCGTCGGGTCACGGCTTCGAGCGGCTCAAAGGCGTCGTCACAGAGCATCGCCTGGCGACGGTCTGCCAGGAGTCGATGTGCCCCAATATCGGCGAGTGCTGGAATCACGGCACCGCGACGCTGATGCTCATGGGCTCCGTGTGCACCCGCTCCTGTCAGTTCTGCGCCGTCGATACGGGAAATCCAGGGGGGTGGCTCGACCCGGGTGAAATCGAAAACTCCGCGCGGACGGCCGAGTTCATGGGTCTGGGTTATGTCGTATTGACCTCGGTCGATCGCGACGACCTGCCCGATGGCGGCGCGCAGCACTACGCTGATTGCATTCGCGCGATCAAGGCGAGATGCCCTGGGATAAAGGTCGAAGCTCTGACGCCCGACTTTGCCGGCCGCAAGCCGGATATCGAGATCGTCGTCGGATCCGGTGTCGACGTCCTTGCCCAGAATCTCGAGACGGTCGAGCGGTTGACTCACGTCGTTCGCGACC
>JASFSD010000120.1:0-7061 GCA_050114575.1 Gammaproteobacteria bacterium
TGAGCCCCGAGCAGGCGCGCGGTAAGCCTGTCGACCAGCGCACCGACATATGGGCTTTCGGTTCGGTCCTTTACGAGATGCTGACCGGGCAGCCGGCTTTCGCGGGTGAGGATGTCGCGGTCACTCTTGCGCGCGTGCTCGAGCGTCACACTAACTTCGACACGCTGCCCGTGACGATATCGCCGGCAGTGCGGCAGACACTGCAGCTTTGCCTGCAGAAGAATCCCAAAAAGCGGATTGCCGACATTCGCGATGTTCGCCTTGCGCTCGAAGGCGAGTTCGAGAGCACGACGATTGCCGCTTCGGCACCATCGCTGGCGCAGCGCGCCCGGCCCGTCGTCGCGAGCCTGCTCACCGGAGCGATTCTGGCCGGCGGGCTGGTCTGGGTCTTAAATCAGCCTGAGCTGCCGCCGAAGCCGGTGTCGCGGTTGCTCATCAATACAACCGCAGAGGCGCCACTGTCGTCGCTCGGCGGTTGGGATGTCATGCTCTCGCCCGACGGCTCGCAGCTTGTCTACTACGCTCAGGTGCAGGGCAGTAATCGCGTTCAACTGTATGTGCGTGACCTGGATTCGCTCGACGCGCGGCCTCTCCCCGGCACCTCGGTGACGACGACGGGCGGAAACATGCTCCCATTTTATTCGCCGGATGGCGCGAATATCGGCTATCGCTCCCCGGGTGAGGGTCTCATGCGCGTCGCCGTTGCCGGCGGCCCGCCGATCAACGTTCTGCCGGATAGTGTCATCGACAATCCGCAGTATCTGGGAGCGACTTGGGCATCGGATGACACGATCATTTTTTCCAACGGCCATCGCCTATTCAGAGTTTCGGCCGGCGGCGGCGGCACGCCGGTGCCGCTGACTCCGGAACCGGAGTCGGACAGCACGCGTCTGATCGCGCCGGTATTGCTGCCAGGCGAAGCGGCACTGATTTATACGCTCGATAACGAGCGCGTCATGCTGCTCGACCTCGAGTCGGGCGACCGGCGTGCGCTGGACGACGTCGGTAAGAATCCCTTTTACTCACCCAGCGGACACATTGTGTATGCCCGTGATTCGACGCTGATGGCCATTGCGTTCGATCTCGAAACGCTGACCGTATCGGGAGATCCCGCTGCGCTCATCGAAGATGTCCGTTATCCAGGCGGCGGTACCGGAACCGACTTCGCCGTATCGGCCAGCGGGACGCTCGTCTACATTCCGGACACGGTGGGAGGCGGCGTCGAAGGCGGATATTTCTGGGTCGATCGCGACGGGCAGGTGGGCGATGTGGCTGGCGACGCGACCGGCAACGTCGCTGCCCCCCGACTCTCAGTGGACGGCAATCGGCTCGCGATCATGACCGGTTATGGGAGTGGCGATAGCCAGGTCTGGATCTATCATTTGGATGGACGGCCGCCCATTCCACTGGCAATCGAGGGCAACAGTTGGATGCCGGTCTGGAACGCGGACAACAGCCGGGTTGCATTCAGATCGGATCGGGACATCGCATCAGGAATTTTCACTCTGCCGGCGGATGGCAGCGTTTTTGATCTCGATGACCCTCTGCCGGAAAGCTCCAACCTGGTCCCCATGGAATGGCTGGCCGACGATACGCTGCTCGCCGTAGACTTTGGCAGAGGTCCGGATATCGTGGCGCTGAACCTGGATCAGCCGGAAGCGGGCTGGCGCCCCATTGTCGCGACTGCCGATGCCGAATTCGATCCGGCTGTGTCACCGGACGGTCGCTGGCTAGCCTATGTGACCACACGCACGGGGGCTCCGGAGGTCTGGGTCCGAGCCTGGCCGGATGGCGTCGCTGTTCGCGTGTCGCGCGACGGCGGGTTCGAGCCCAGATGGTCCGCCGACAGCAGCGAACTGTATTTCGTCCAAAACCAGGCCGTTTACGTCGTTCCCGCGCCGGCGGGCGACTCGGCGTTCACGGGCACGGCGACAGAGCTGTTCACGTCCGCTTTTGGTTTTATCCCTGACGCCGGAGCGGCTTCCTATGATGTCTCCGCCGACGGCCGGTTCCTGCTGTTTCTGCCGAGCGGAAGTCAGCTCGATTCACAAGGTCCTCCGAGCATCGTGGTCGTTCAGAACTTCGATGAGGAGCTGCGGCGTCGCATTCCGGTCGAATGAGCGCTCTTCCGCGCTTTTTTCTCCAAGGCGCTGTGCCGTCCAGCGAGCGGCATTCCGACTTCGTCTGGAATCTCCAAATTGTCGATGCCTTTCATTCGACCAGCGTCTGGTCAGGATTCTCGGGCTTGCAGTTGAACGGCTCGAGCACGAGATCGCTCGGCATATATTCGGCCGTGACCGTTTCGAAGTCGCGTGAGAAGAATACCGGGTCTGAGTGATCGATCGAGAGCCTGAGTCGGTTCGACTCCGCATCGAACCAGATGCGCTCGGTCGTCGTGAGAGCATCGGAGTGCAGCATGCCGCGCGTCGGTTGGCCCGGCGTCTCGACATACTGCCGCAGCAGGCCCTCTGAATAATTCGCCGTCTCGACGATAAGCGTCTCGCCCTCGAAGTGTCCGATCGAGTGGCCGAGCGATGTTCGCTCGCCGCTTGCCGGGTGTGCTGCCTGGTCGAGGTGCACGATACGCTCGACATCCATCCACTCGAATCGAAGCACGATGTTGTCTTCGTCGCGAGTGATCTCGAGCGGTGTTCCCGGCGCGAACCAGACGCGTCGGATGGCCACGGGGTCACAGCGAAAAGTCGGGTCGTCGGTGAACGGATCGTAGCCAGCAACTGCCCGCCGGCCGGCCTCGGTCAGGGCCGCCATCATTGGCTGCGGGCCGCTCGTGCTGCGATTCGCCGGCGCGAGCAACCAGGTTCCGAAAATGTCCTCGCGCTGAGGTTCGGCGGCGGCCCTCGCGGGTTCTCGAGTGCCGTTGACGTTGAATACCCGGCCGTCGGCCAGCTCGACCGTATTGAAGAAGCACATGTAGGGATCGCGGCGAGCCTGCGAACCGGTCAGAGTCACTTCGACGCCCGGCTGCAGCATCTCAGGCGTGATGCCGTTGCGTGCCAGCTGCGTGACGCCGTGAGATTCGCAGACATACTCACGCGTCAGGCCATTTTCGTCGGTAGCGGCCACGTGCAGGTAGGCGTGCGGATTGCGCTGCTCGTATTCGATGATTGGCCCGCTGATTTCCACGGGCTTCGACGAATCGAAGTGCGGCGCGAAACTGTGGTGCGCCTGGGAAGGCGATACGGAGCCGCCCAGCGCGACGGCGAGACAGCCGGCAACCGGGGCCGGCGACCATCGCGTCCAGTGAATATTTCGCATACGTTTACCTCGTAATCCCGCTATCGCGACAGGCTCGCATAGGCTCGATCGATCAGCCCGGCGGAATTGCCGAACTCGGCATCCCATGCGGCGGTTGGTTGCGACGCAATGACCTGTTCGAGCGTCGCGCCGTCGGCGATCAGAGCAGCGATCCGGTTCCTGACGTCGGTCAACATTTCGATGTAGCTTTCCAGTGCGGCATAGTCACTGATCGGGCCATGCCCGGGAATCACGGTCGCGTCGGGCTCGAGCTCGTCGAGCGCGGACTGAAGGAAGCCGATCATTCCGTCGAGGTCACCGCCGTTATCGGCGTCGACGAAGGGGTAACCGGCACTGATGTATACGTCTCCCATATGAACGGCGTTGTGATTGCGAAAGAACACGGCGGCATCGCCTGTCGTATGAGCCGGCCCGAAGTGCATGAGGTCGATCGTCTCGCCGTTGAAATGCACCTGCATGCTGTCGGCGAACGTCGCGACCGGCAGCGCCTCGGCCGAGTAGGCCGGCTGTGAGATAAGCGGTCGCGTCACTGTATTGATCACTTTGTCCCTGGTCATCATTGCCCTGGAATTCTCGTGAGCAAAGATGCGTACGCCCTCCGGACCGAGTCGCTGGTTGCCGTCGGCGTGGTCGTAGTGCCAGTGGGTATCGATGGCGAGATCAATGTCCTGGCCACCAAGCTCGGCGATCGCAGCCCGATACTTGGGTACGAGCTCGGGAAACTGCGTATCCACGATCAGGACGCCCTGGTCGCCGATGGACGCTGCGATGTTGCCACCCAGGCCAAAAAGCACAAAAAGGCCTTCGCCGACCTGCTCAGTGCGAATCTCTGTCGCGGCCAGCTGCTCGGCGGTGACTTGCGCGAGAGCCGGTGCGGCGATCAATCCCGTCGCGGCAAGCATTAAGGCGCGTGATATCGGCATTGAATGACTCCCCTCTATCATTCGCATCAGTGGCCTGCGGCTGCTGCGTACAGCCGGCGCAGCCACAAATCTCTGCGAGAACCTTAGAGTAGACGGTTAGTCGTCACTCGTCGATCAGTGCTGCACGCAGGGACAGCAGATAGTTCCTGATCGCAACGACCTCGCGCTCGGTGACGACGCCGCTCAGGTTCGGCATGCCCAGCCCGGCATAGACGTCGCCGCGCACGATTTCATCGAAGAGGCCGAACGTCGCTTCGCTCGCGTGGCGCAGGTCCGCAATCGCACCTCCGCTGCTGGCGCCTCCGCCATGACACATGACGCAGTACCTGGCGTACAGGTCGGCGCCTCGAGCGATCGCTGCCGGCGAGTCGTCGTAGTCGATGGGAGTCAATGGCGGCATGCCAAGACCGCGCACGGGAATGGTGTTCTGGTCACCGCCGAGCGCGAAAGTCCAGAGCCGGCCTGGGGCCTTGTACTCCCCCGAGGCGTTATAGCCGAAGAGCGAGGTCGTGCCGCCCCAGCCGACCAGCACCGACAGATACTGCTCTCCATCGACGAGGTAGGTGACCGGCGGCGCCAGAATCCCCTGGCCGAGATCGACGTCCCAGAGGGTCTCGCCGGTATCGGCGCGGTAAGCCAGCAGATGGCCGGCGGCCGTGCCGTGGAACACGAGGTTGCCCGCCGTCGTCAGCGTGCCGCCGTTGGAGTGTGTGTCGTAGTCGGCCCTCCAGCGGACTGTCCGCGCGACAGGGTCCCAGGCCAGCAGGGCGCCCGTGCTCGGGCTCTCAGGCCCCGTGCCTGCGCGGTAATCGGCCTCGGGAAGCTGAGGCAGTGCCGACACGTCTCCGGTCGCGATACCGCGGTTCCAGGTGCCTCGCCTGGGCCTGAAACCGGTCTCTGTGGCATAGGAAAACGAGTTCTCCTGAACCGGGATGTACACGAGCCCCGTCTCAGGATTGAACGACATCGGGTGCCAGTTGTGCCCGCCGACGGGGCCGGGTGACACGATCGACACGGCATTCGAATACCTCGCCTGGGGGGTTTCGATCGGCCTGCCGGTTGCGGGGTCCACGCCCGACGCCCAGGTGACACGGATGTAGGGGTCAGCCGAGAGCAGCTCACCCGTCAACCGGTCTAGCACATAGAAGAACCCGTTCTTCGGTGCCTGCAGGATGACCTTGCGTGTCGCGCCGTCGATTTCGAGCTCGGCCAGCGTCAGCTGTTGCGTCGCGGTGTAGTCCCAGTTATCGCCGGGGGTGGTCTGGTAGTGCCAGGCGACACGCCCGGTTTCGACATCGAGCGCGACGATCGACGACAGGTAGAGGTTGTCACCGATTCCGTCGCTTCGGATCTCGTGGCTCCAGGGCGAGCCGTTACCTGTGCCGATGTAGACGAGACCGGCGTCCGGGTCATAGGCAATCGCGTCCCAGGAGTTGCCGCCGCCGCCGACTTCCCACCAGTTGCCGTTCCAGGTGGCCGCGGCGCGCTCGACGTCCGGGTTCTCGAAGCCGTCTTCCGGGTTGCCGGGCACGACCCAGAAGCGCCAGCGCTGTTCGCCGGTTTCGGCATCGTATGCCGTCACGTAGCCACGTGAGCCGAGCTCGGCGCCGCCGTTGCCGATAATGACATGACCGGAGGCGACGCGCGGTGCACCTGTGATCGTGTAGGGCTGCGCGGGATCGGTGGTCTGCACCTCCCAGAGCAGATCGCCGCTGGCGGCGTCGAGCGCGATGAGCCGCCCATCCAGAATGCCGGCGAAGACCTTGCCTTCGTAGAGCGCAACGCCGCGGTTGACGACATCGCAACAGGCTTTCCAGCCTGCGCTTCGATCGACGGCGGGGTCGTAGTCCCAGAGCAGCTCGCCGGTTCTTGCGTCGACGGCGAAGACGCTGCTCCAGGGACGCGTGGCATACAGCACGCCGTCGGCGACGAGCGGCGTCGCTTCGAGGCCGCGGTGGGTTCCGGTGTCGAGCATCCAGGCCACACCGAGCCCGGCGACGTTGCCGGTATTGATCTGCCTGAGCGGGCTGTAGCGCGTCTCGGCATAGTCGCGTCCGTACGTGAGCCAGTTGGCGCCGGAATCGGTCGTGCCGGCATTCACGAGATCTGCATCGCCAACGCCCTGGCCATACACTGCGCCGGAAGCAGCGACCAGCGCAAAGACAATGACCCTGAAATACAGCCAGTGTGGCATGACACATCCCCCGATGTCGCGAAGCCTCATGAGCAGGGCCACATTAGACCGGATCTCGGCGTCGGAGGCGATGGCCCGCGACGCGAGCTGGTCCGGCGGAGGCCGGCGCCCGCGCGCGCCGCGATTGCCAATCGCGTTCGAGCTTCGTGGTAACTTAGCGCTCCGAAAACACTTATTGGTCGGCGCAATTCGAGCGATCGGGGGATCTTTCAGGCCGCAGACGAACGGGGGAGTTCGTGCACAACATAACAATTCGAGGCTTAGTCGCCGCAGTCTGTCTGACCTCGCCGATCGCGGGCTTCGCTCAGCGCACTGGCGAGAGTGAGTTCATCGTAATCGAGAAGCAGGGTGCGTTCGCCGTCGGCGGCACGATAATCGGCGACCCCGACGAGTCGTCGCTGCACTGCGATCACGGCGTCGTCGAGTACCAGATCCCGCCTGACCCTCGTGCCGTAAACCTCTTGATGTGGCACAGCGCGAGCGCCGTTGCCTGGCAGCAGCGCTGGGACGGTGGCGAGGGGTTTCAGAGCATTTTTCTGCGCCGCGGCTACCCGGTCTATCTCTGGGACGGTCCGCGAGTCGGTCGCGCCGACTGGGGCTGCGCCGAGACGTCCTATACGCCTGAGCCCGGGCGTGACCAGGGAAATTTCAACGCCTGGCGCTTCGGT